>JAKQLM010000047.1 GCA_029567145.1 Pseudomonadota bacterium | reverse complement strand
CGCCGCGTCTTCGACAGGAACAGGCTGACAAACCGGGTCAGCGTCCAGTAGGCGGCGGGTTTCTTCGCCTGAATCTCGCCCGACACCCGCGTCACGCCATGGCCGATCACGTTGAACAACTGCTGTTCCAGGTCGATCGAGGGCGCCACCGCGTCGGTGATGTCCTCTTCCGCCGCCACGCGGAACGCCGACCCGTCCAGCGCCGCGCGGAAGGCCACCAGGCGGTGCCCACCCCCGGCCTGCGGGCCATGCGCGCTGCGGCCCTTGTAGGCATCGGTCCGGAAGCAGTCGGCGATCAGCACCTGCCCGCCCGAAGCCAGCAGCGCCGCGCATTTCGGCAGGCTGTCGACCATCGGGATGTACTGGAAGCTTTCGGAAAACAGGCACAGGTCGAACGGCCCCGTGCCGGTGAAGTCTTCGAACATGCACTCATGCACGGTGGCCCCTGGCGCATTGGCCCGGCAGCGCGCCGCCAGAAACGCCGAGGGCACGACAATGTCGACCGAATGTCCCAGCGCCAGCAACTTCTTCGCCGTCTCGCCCGCGCCGCCGCCGATGTCCAGGATGCGCAGCTTTCCCTCCGGCAGGTAGCCGAACAGCTTTACCGTATAGCTCTCTTGCGCGGCCTTCAGGTTGCCCGCCGTGACGTCCAGCCCGGTCCAAAGCCCGTAATGCAGGTTTTCGGCCCCGGTCAGCCAGCGGATGAACGCCAGCCCCACATCCAACCCCACGGCCCGCGTGTCGATCTTTTCCGCCATCATGCACCTCTGGCCGCTGCCTTAGCCGCTTCCCGCTGCATCGGCAACGGTTTCGCCCAAAGCTGCGGATCGCCGCTTGTAATGGAACAAAAACGGATCAAATCTGTCCTGTCCCCCGACTCCCATGAGGCGTTCGATGCCGCACAACAATGCCAATGCCTTGACGACGCGTCCCGACGTCCTGACCAAACCCAAGCTGGAAGGCGGGCGATCCTTCGTGCTGTCGACCCCATTCCAGCCCGCGGGCGACCAGCCGACGGCGATCCGGGAATTGACGGCGGGGGTCAACGCGGGCGAACGCGATCAGGTGCTGCTGGGCGCGACCGGCACCGGCAAGACCTTCACCATGGCCAAGGTGATCGAGGAAACCCAGCGCCCCGCCATCATCCTGGCCCCGAACAAGACGCTGGCCGCGCAGTTGTACGGTGAATTCAAGGGCTTCTTCCCCGACAACGCCGTCGAATACTTTGTCAGCTACTACGACTACTACCAGCCCGAGGCCTATGTCGCCCGCACCGACACCTACATTGAAAAGGAATCCCAGATCAACGAACAGATCGACCGGATGCGCCACTCGGCCACCCGGGCGCTGCTGGAACGCGACGACGTGATCATCGTCGCCTCGGTCTCCTGCATCTACGGCATCGGCTCGGTCGAGACCTATTCCGCGATGACGCAGGATCTGGTCGTCGGCCAGATCTACGACCAGCGCAAGGTGATGGCCGAACTTGTCGCCCAGCAATACCGCCGGCTGGAGGCCGCCTTCCAGCGCGGGTCCTTCCGCGTGCGCGGCGACAGTCTGGAGGTCTGGCCCGCCCACCTGGAAGACCGCGCCTGGCGGTTTTCGTTCTTCGGTGAGGAACTGGAGTCGATCACCGAATTCGATCCCCTGACCGGTGCCAAGACCGACAGCTTCAAGCAGATCCGCATCTACGCCAACAGCCACTACGTCACCCCACGCCCGACGCTGGCGCAGGCGACCAAGGGCATCAAGGACGAGCTGTTCCACCGCCTGAAGCAGCTCACCGGCGAGGGCAAGCTTCTGGAAGCGCAACGCCTGGAACAGCGCACCAACTTTGACCTTGAAATGCTGGAAGCGACCGGCAGCTGCGCCGGGATCGAGAACTACTCCCGCTACCTCACCGGCCGCGCGCCGGGTGAACCGCCGCCGACGCTTTTCGAATTCATCCCCGACAATGCCATTGTTTTTGCAGACGAATCCCACGTCTCCGTCCCCCAGATCGGCGGCATGTACAAAGGCGACTTCCGGCGCAAGTTCACCCTGGCCGAACACGGCTTCCGCCTGCCCAGCTGCATGGACAACCGCCCCCTGAAGTTCGAGGAATGGGACGCGATGCGTCCGCAATCGGTCTTCGTCAGCGCCACCCCCGCCGCCTGGGAGATGGAGCAGACCGGCGGCGTCTTCACCGAACAGGTGATCCGCCCGACCGGCCTGATCGACCCCCAGGTCGAAATCCGACCCGTGGAGATGCAGGTCGATGACCTTCTGGACGAGATTCGCAAGGTTGCCGCCCGGGGCCTGCGGACGCTCGCCACAGTCCTGACCAAGCGCATGGCCGAGGATCTGACCGACTACCTTCACGAACAGGGCATCCGCGTGCGCTACATGCACAGCGACATCGACACCATCGAACGCATTGAAATCCTGCGGGATTTGCGGCTGGGGGCGTTCGACGTGCTGGTCGGCATCAACCTGTTGCGCGAAGGCCTGGACATCCCCGAATGCGGGCTGGTCGCGATCCTGGATGCCGACAAGGAAGGCTTCCTGCGGTCGGAAACCAGCCTGATCCAGACCATCGGCCGTGCCGCCCGGAACTCCGAAGGCCGGGTGATCATGTACGCCGACCGCATGACCAGCAGCATGGAACGCGCCATCGGCGAAACCAACCGTCGCCGCGAAAAGCAGGTGGCCTACAACCTCAAACACGGGATCACCCCCGAAACCATCCGCAAGAACGTCGAAGATGTGCTGTTCGGCACCTGGGAGGGCGACACCGATCAGGCGCGGATCACGACGAAGATCGACAAGCCCATGGTCGGCAAGAACCTTGCGGCGCACCTGGACGCGCTGCGCCTGCAGATGCGCAAGGCTGCCGAGAACCTGGAATTCGAGGAAGCCGCCCGCCTGCGGGATGAGGTCAAGCGCCTGGAGGCGGTGGAACTGGCGGTGGCCGACGACCCCTTCGCCCGGCAAGAGGTGATCGAAGAGGCGGTCGAAGAGGCGGTGAAGATGGCGGGTCGGTCAACAGCCGGACGGGCAGGACAGCGTGGCGGAAAGCGGTCGCGCCAGGGCCGATAGCGCCAGGGCCGCTAGCACAGGTGGGCGGACCGCCCACCCTACGCGACCGCTGCTACGGATGCCGCGCGTAGGGTGGGTGATCCACCCACCATTGTGCGCAGGCCGCGATGGACGGTCGAAAACGGCCAGCCCGCTGCCGCGTCGACCAGCCCGTGCCGCACCGGATCACTGTGGCAAAAGGCGATGGCGCGGGCTTCTTCGTCCGGGTCGCGGATCAGATGCTCCCAGAACCGGCGTTGCCAAAGACCGGCCTCGCCCTTTTCCTGCTTGCTGTGCGTCTGGATCCCGCGCAGCCCGGTCGCATGGGTGAACCGCCCCTTGATCTTGCGCCAGCGGGTCGAGAAATCGGCATCGCCCGGCGGCAGGGTCCAGACCGCGTGCAGATGGTCCGGCAGGATCACCATCGCCTCGCAGCGGATCGGATGTTCGCCCGCCGTGGCGCGGTAGGCGGCGCGCAACAGGTCGATCCGGTCCGTCAGATGCGTCGCGCCACGCTCGGCCAAAGCCACGGTGAAGAACCAGGTGGCACCGGGCACCCGGAAGCGGCGATAGTTGGACATCAGCATACCCCTTTGTGGCACCGCGCAAGCGTAGGGTGGGTGATTAACCCACCTTACGCGCGGCTCATTCGATCAGGACGATGTCCTCATCCCCGGCGCTGGACCTGGCGATCTCGCGGCACAGGACGACCTCTGTTTCCCGGTCGTCCCAATAGCGCGGATCGTCCCGCACCTCGGGCGGCAGGCGGTCCTTGGCAAAGACCCGGCGTTTCTGCCGCCGCACCGTGATCTCGTACCGGTTGGAGCGCAGCCGCGCCCCGGGCCGCAGGAACTCCGCCCGCAGCGCCTCGGCCCGGTCCTGCAGGCGGCGGATGTCGTCCTTCAACCGGGCATATTCATCGACCGGGTCCATGGCCCCCCCTTTGCGAAATCGGTTGTCGCACAGGATGGCCGACAGAAAGTTTAGGCCGGGTTAACAGTGTCGGGGAGCCGCTCCCTATCGGTCCGCTGCAGCTGCACCTTCCCGTCTTTCATGTCGCCCCGGATCAGGAAGCCGGGCTCGCGCACTTTCGGATGCTCTTCCGCCCAATCGCGAAAACGATCATTCGTGACGATCCGTGCGCCAAACTCTGCAGCGGTCTCCAGCAGGTACGGGTCGGCCTGGGTCCCCTTTGGCACCACCAACACTTGCCGTTTCTCCAGCCCCAGAAGCCGCGCGAAATCGCCGTCGTGCAGGTATCGCCCCTCAAGTTTCCAGCCAGCGTTGGCGTCGAAGACGACACCTGGGACATAGCCAAGCGCCTTCAACTGCCTGACCACCTCCCGGACCGGCGCAATCCGTGGGGTGTTGTCCTGCCAATGCATGACATTCGATCCGTCAACCAGGATCCAGTCCTCTGCGGCGTGACGCGATTTCGGGTGTCGAAACCGCTGCAAAAGCCGAAGCAGCAGATAGACGGCCACCAGAGCCAAGGCGATCAGGGCCAACCATGAATAGGCCTCGGAATCCGGTCCGGAAAGGACTGTCGTCAACATGGGGCAAAGCTACCGCGGGCGGTGGAGTCTTGCCAAGCCTTCAGGTGCGCAAGAACCCGATTCGCGCCGCATGGTTAACGCCCTTCCATCGTCCCGCACGTAGAGACGGAAGGAAGACGCGAGGAAGATGAAAAGAAGGCAGTGAAATCCAGCCTAACCCCTTGAATGAACGCAGCGATCAGAAGACCCCCGTCACCTCGTACATCACCGGCTCGAACCCCCGGCAAAGCTCGTTGATCTTGCGGTTCCGCTCGCGCATCTCGGGTGTGCGCAGCATCGCCTGATAGTCCTCGCGCCGCGCCCATTGGCTGTAGTTGCAGATGCGTGTGCGGGCGTCGTTCATGTGCAGCCCCGCCGCGATGAACCCCGGTTGCAAGCGGATGCAGTCGCGATAGGCCGCCTCCAGCGCCTCGACCAGATCGAAGGCCGTGGCGGGCGTCGTCTCGAAGGTGGTGATCACGGTTTGTCCTTGGAAATCCTTGACAATCTTGGGCATGTCGTCCTCCCTCTTTGGCCAAGGATGCCACAGAACGGAAGCATGGCGATGAAATTTCTTGATCCGAACCACCCGTTCTTTGATCAGGCATGGGTGCGCTGGTTGACCGTGCTGTTCCCGACCGCTTGGGGGCTGTTCGAGCTGGCGTGGATCGGATCGCCCCTGTGGGGGATGATCTTCCTGGCCGCGGGGGCCTATGCCGCGTGGGAGCTGTTCTTCCAGCGCAAGGGCTAGTCCATCCAGTCCGGTTGAGACAGGCCAAGCGCCTGGGGGTCGGCAAGGTAGATCGCGCCAAGTATCAGAGAACCCACAAGAATAACCGCAAACGCGATTTTCCAGATTGACCAGGGACGTTCGCCCTGCACCTCTCCGGTCTGGCCGTTGACCAGGAAGCGATAGCTTTTGCCGTTGTATTTGTAGGCCGCCATCCAGACCGGCAGCAAGATGTGCTTGAACGTCTCGTCCGACCAGTCGGTGTCGATGTCGTGGATGCGCTGCTCGTCGCCGCCGATGTCGCGGCGGACGTCGCCCTGGATCACGCCTTCCATCCGGGCGCGGGCCTGTTGATGCCCGGCCTCTAGGCCAACCGTATAGCCTTCGGCCTGAAAACCAGCAAGGAAATCAGGGCTGTAGGGAACAAGCGCGCCAAGGTCCCAGGGCGTCAGCTCGTTGCCCAGACGCGCGGGCAGGCTTTGCGAGGCCATCACCAGCATGTCGTCGAAATCGCGGGAAACGCGGCCCGACGTCGAATGCCAGCGGGTGTGGCGGACCTGTTCCTGCCGCTGCTCGGTGCGGCCGTTTACCCGAACGTTAACGGTTCGGGTTTCATAGTAGTACTCGCCCCGCTCACCGGTATAGCGGCTGTCGCTGTCGGCGTCGAAGGTCCAGAACGGCACATAGATGCCGTTCAACGCGCGGCCCTTGCGGGCGTATTCCAGAAGCGTGCCGGGCGCGAACCACAGGCTGCCCATCCAGGCCACCATGGCCTTGCGCGCCTGCGGTTCGGTCAGGACAAACGGCACCAGCGCCTGCGGCTTGATCTGGCGGGTCGTGCCGGTGTCCAGCACTACGGGCGTGGCACAGAACGGGCATTCGGTGGCGTGGGTCGCGCCAGTGATCTCGACCTGGGCGCCGCAGGACGGGCAGGTCGTGGTGCGGACCTCGACCATGTCGCCGCCGGCCAGGTCGTCCCGCAAACCCTTAGCAAGATCAAGCTCTTGCAAGGCGCGGGTGCGTGCGCGCGGGGCATCGGCAGGGATGTCCTGTTCATGGCCGCAATGGTCGCAGGTGAGGTGGGTCTGGCCGGGCGCATAGCGCAGCTGCGCACCACATTGCGCGCAGGGCCAGCGGTGTTCGTCCTGCGGCATGGTTCAGGGTTTCGGCGGCGGCGGGGGCACCTGGTCCAGCAGCCGGGCAAGCTCGGTCTCGGCAGCCATTTTCCAGCCGTCCTGGCCCGGGCTCCAGACCATCGTGGCGCGGGTCAGACGGCCCTCGGTCACCGCGCGGGCAAGGTCCGCCTCGCCAAAGGGGCCCGTCGTCGTTCCGTCAACGGCCAGATGCCAGTTCCGACCTGCCGGGGGTGGCGGGGGCGGCGGCGGAGGGGCCGCCATGGCGCCCGGCTGGCCGCCCCAGGGGCCCGCCGTCTGCCCCATGCTTTGTGCCATGCCCATGCCCATGCCAGCGCCCATCCCGGCCCCCATTGCCGCGCCCATGGCGCTGCCGGGCTGGCCCAGGGCTTCGGCCGCATTGAACTGCATGTACTTGTTCAGGTCGCCCGCGACCCCGATCGAGGTGCGCTTGTCCAGGGCCTTTTCAACCTCTTCCGGCAAGCTGATGTTTTCAATGTAGAATTCCGCGATGGACAGGCCGTATTCCCCGACCTGCGGCGCAATCGCATTGGCGATGATCTTGCCCAGATCGGCGGTGTTGGCTGCCATGTCCAGAACCGGGATGCCAGACTTGGCCAGCACCTGCGAGGCAGACTGCACGATCACGTTGCGGATCTGAAAGCTGATCTCGTCCGAGGTGAACTCCCCGTCCGTGCCAACCACTTCCTGGATGAACTTGCCCGGATCGGTGACCCGCATCGAATAGGTGCCAAAGGCGCGCAGGCGGACTGGACCGAATTCGGGGTCGCGGGCCATGATCGGGTTCTTGGTGCCCCATTTCTGGTCGTTGAACCGGGTGGTGTTGACGAAATAGACCTCGGACTTGAATGGCGACTGAAACCCGTGGTCCCAGTGCTGCAAGGTGGTCAGGATCGGCATGTTGTTGGTTTCAAGCATATAAAGCCCGGGACCGAACACATCGGCCAACTGGCCTTCGTGGATGAAGACCGCGGCCTGACCTTCGCGCACGGTCAGCTTCGCCCCCATCTTGATCGCCTGGCCCCGGCGATCGAACCGCCAGACCATCGTGTCGCGCGTGTCATCCAGCCAGGAGATGACGTCGATGAATTCGCCTTTGAGGAAATCGAAGACCATGGGGCCACCCTTTGTTTGGGGTCAACTGTCGCCGCCGGTCAACCGGCGCGCAAGGGAGAAGACGATGGGACGCGCTTCTGCCGCAGACATGCCGGGGCGCAAGTCCTCGCTGTACAGGATGCGCAAAAGCTGTTCGTCGTGATCGGTCAGTAGGGCGAATTCTTCGTCGTCGTTGAAGATCGACGGACGGGCGCGCGGGCTGTCGTTGGGCAGGCCAAGGCCCTGGGTCAGTTCCTCATGCACGCAGGACAGGCGCAGAAGATCGGGATGTTCGGACCGGATCACCGCAAAGGCGCGGGTGTAAGCCCCTGAATTGCCTTCAGAAAGCGCATAGACCAGGCAATAGGTCGTGCGCGGCATCTGAGTGATCCCGGCCACGTCGCCCGGCGACAGGTTCGGCAGCATGGCGCGGACCTTTGGACCCAGCGCCTCGCGTTCGTCTTCGGAGACGATGTGGATGACAAAGTTGGGCTCGGCGTCGTCCATGATGATCGGGTGCCGGGTGACCAGCGCCAGCCGGGCGACAAAGCTGGCGATGCGGGCGCGGTCGGTTGCCTGCCGCTCTGCCGAGACGCTGGCCCCAAAGCGCAGGCCGACCCGGACCGGGACCTCCCAGCGGCGCAGGCGGCTTTCGGTCTCTTCACGGACAAAGCCGCTTGCGGACCGGCGATACTCGTCGAAGAGCGCGATCCGCATGAAGTTTTCGGCCAGGATCCGGTCGGTATAGGGGATGTCCGACCCGCTGTCGGTGCGCAACAGGCCCTGACCCAGCAAGGTCTGCTGGATCTGCGTGTAATAGGCTGACGTCGCAAGGCTTTTCGCGGTCGGATCCATCACCGCCGGGGGGGCAGGGGGCGCAGGCTGGGCCACAGGCACCGCCCCCGGCAGGTCGCATGCCGGAATGGCAAGGCACACAAGGCCTGCCACCAGGGTCCTGAAGATGTGGGGCGGGTGCATGCGGGACTTCTAGCCTTGCGCCGGGGGGACGGGGGTGGTCTGCCGCGCCTTGGCCGAGGCCAGGGTGTCGCGCAGTTCGGCCTCCATCTTGACCAGTTCCACTTCCGCCGCCGCGCGCTTGGCCTTGCCTTCGTCGGCGATGGCCAGGCTTTCGTTGATCGTGGCGATCAAGGTGGCGTTGGCGGCCTTCACCGTCTCGATGTCGAAGACGCCCCGCTCCATTTCCTGCCGGACGGTGCGGTTGGCTTCCTGCAGGTTTTCGGCGTTGGCCTTCAGAAGCTCGTTCGTCAGGTCATTGGCATCCCGCACCGCTTCGGCGGCTTCCTTCGACCGCTGGATCGTCACCGCCTGCGCCAGTTGCGTTTCCCACAGGGGCACGGTGTTGACCAGCGTGGAATTGATCTTTGTGACCAAGGACTTGTCGTTCTCCTGCACCAGCCGGATCGAGGGCAGCGACTGCATCGTCACCTGTCGCGTCAGCCGCAGGTCATGTACCCGGCGTTCCAGGTCATCGCGGGCGGCGCGCAGGTCGCGCAATTCCTGCGCGCGGATCACCTGCCCCGCCTCGGGGGCCGCCGCAACCGCGGCCTCTTTCGCCGGGATCAGGGTGCTGTCCACGTCGGCAAGCTTGGCCTCTCCGGCGGCGATGTACAGCGCAAGCTCGTTGTAGAAATCCAGCGTCTTTTCGTACAGCACGTCCAGGCTTTTGATGTCCTTGAGCAGTGTATGCTCGTGCGTCAGAAGCTCGCCCGTGATCTTGTCGATCTGGCCCTGCACGTCTTCGTATTTCGCCACGAATTCCGCAAAAGGAGCGGCCCGGCCCAGCAGCTTTTCCCACCAGCTGGCTTCACGCCGCAGGTCCAGCTCGTCGACCGCAAAGCCACGGATCGTGGTGACGATCTTGCGCAAGCTGTCGCCCGAAGGCCCCACGTCCTTGTTCTTGACGTCCTGCAGCATGGCCTGGCTGATCACCTGCAATTCGGCCTGGGTGGATGACCCGAAGCTGATGATCGACTGGGTGTTCGACAGGTCCACTTCGGACATCCGCTTGCGGATCGCCTCGGCCTGGGGGGCGGGGGCGGCATCCAGCGGCACGACTTCGGCCATCGGTTCGGGCAGGATCACGGCGGTCACCTTCTCGACCTCGGTCAGAAGGGCGGCGGCGCTGGATTGAACGGTCTCGGACATCGGGATCTCCCCTTAATGGTCTAGCTTCAGACGGTCGCGGAGCACCGCGATTTCAACGTCAAGATCAGTGCGGTTGTTGGACAGAAAGGCCGTGGTCTTCTGCGCGAAGGTGGTTTCCAGGTCGGTCAGAAGCGAGTCATAATCCGTGCGGGCGCTGCTGTCGCGGGTCTGGGCATAGTGGTCGGCGAACTTGACCGTCGCGTCGCGGGCGCCCATCAGGTAGACCGACATGTACTTGCGCGCGGCTGTCAGGTCGCCGGGATCGGCCTCGATCGTGCGGAACATCGTGCGGGCGGCGGCGGCGAACTGGTCCACCCGGCGTTCAAGCGCCCGGTCCCCGGCGCGCAGGATCGCGTCCTGCATGGCGCGCAGATGCGCCTCGCCCTCTTCGACCGCATGGGCGACGCGGCCGGTCTGGAAGGCGTCGATTCCCTCCATCCCCTTGTCAGCCATCGGATCGGCCCCAAAGGTGCCAAGGTGCAGCGCCGCGCTGACCAAGGCATACAGCGCCGGAATGACCAGCCCGTGATCGGCAATCAGACCGCCCACGGCCAGCGCTGCCCCGGTCAGGACCGCCCCGGCAAGCTTGCGCGGAAAGGCCGGGCGACGGGCGATCTTGCGGGCCTGATAGGCTGCTTCGGCCCGCAGGCCTTCGCGCGTCAGCCAGGCGGCCAGGACGATCAGTCCCCCGGCGGCAAGACCCATCAGCATGTCCTGCGGATCGTCGCCAAAGGCGGGAAAGAGGAACAGGAAGGCCGTCAGGAACAGGATGTTCGCCCGCCACAGCCCGCGCGGGCGGGCCGCGACCGGCGCTGCCCCCATCGGCTGCGGGCGGCTGCCTTGCGGCGAATACTTCCCGCCGAACCGTTCCGCCATCACAGGCCTCCTGACCAGGCCACATAGGCTACCAGGGCAACGAGCAGGACAAGCGAAAGGTTCCTCAGTCCGGTTCCAGACATGCCCATTTTCCCGCAATCACCACGTGTGGCCGACCTTAGCCGAACGCTTTGAACCTTGCCAGCGGCGCGCAGGGGGAATCGGCGGCATTCTTCCCCCCGACGGAAACGGGTCAGGGAAATCCACCTTGCCAGGTCCGGGCCACGGGCGCATCGTGATGGCATTTGACGCTGCATTTTTGATGACCTGTGGAGATTTCCCGATGACCTATACCGATATCGAAGGCATGGCCTTTGGGCAGGCTGAAACCCCTGATGCCGGAATGGCCCGCGCCTGGCATGCACATATGGCGGGTCTGCAGGCGACGTATCAGCGGCTGACCAGCCTGCAGCCCGGACCGGTCAATGGCCGGATTGACATGCTTCTCAGCCCGAACGTGCGCAATGATCCCAAAGCGACCGGCAACTGGGCGATCCCGAACGAGATCGAAAGCCTGCTCGCCCGGCTTTATCCCCCGGCAGAGCTGGAGGCGGAACTGGACAGCGCCTTTGCCACCGCCGACCGCATCGCCGTGCCATCACGCGACAGCCTGCGCAAACGCGCGGCGGCGGCCACGCTGCCGGATGAAAAGCAGGCCGTGCTGGCGACCCTGCTGCGCGACACCCACAACCGCTATGCCGCGCGCCGGTCGGAGCGGATCGCCCGACGGATCGTCGCGCTGCGCATGGCGCGGCTGGGCCTGTGGCTGACGGGGTTGATCGCGGTTGTGCTTCTGGTCTTCGGCTTCCAACCCGAGTTTGAAGTCAACGGCACGCTGCACAGCCTGAATTATGGCGACCTGGCCAAGCACAACACCATCGTCTGCGTGTTTTTCGGTGTCCTGGGTGCCTATCTGTCGCGGCTCATCGCTTTTCAGAACACCGCGGCCAGCCAGTCGTTCGATGATCTGGAAAACGGCTATGCCGCGCATTTCATCTTTGTCCGGCTGCTTGTCGGCGGGCTTTGTGCCCTGGTCCTGTATTTCCTGATCGCCGGGCGGCTGCTTGCGGGAGAGCTGTTTCCCGAACCGATCATCGCAGACGGAGAAGGTTTCGGGGCCTTGTGGAAGTTCTACGACGATCAGGGCACCGCCTACAGCGGCCCGACGTCCAACTTCGCCAAGCTGATCGTCTGGAGCTTCATCGCCGGGTTTTCCGAACGGTTCCTGCCCGACCACCTGTCGGCGCTGGAGACGAAGAGCAGGGCCTAGGGCTTTTTCGGCCCGCCTGCCCTTGGGCCACCCCGCGCCGGTCCGCCGGTCCGGGTTGGTCCCCCAACCTTGGATGCCCCAGCCTTGGATGCGCCGGCCTTGGATGCGCCAGATCGGGACGGCGCGCCCGGCTTGGCACCGCCGCGTTCCGGGGGCCGGGTGGCCTTTTGCCAGGTTTCTGACAGATGCTTCAGCCCCTCGCCGGGTTTCAGCGGCTTGCCGGGGGCGCGGGCCGGGCGGCCAGCGTCCTTGGCTTCGGTCCGGGTTCCCGCGCGGGCGGGCTTTGGCGCCAGCTTGCGGACCGGCTTCGGGGCCGGGGACTCGCCCTCCTCGGCCAGACCAAGCTGTTCGCGCAGCACGCGGGGTTTCAGTTCCTCGACCTCGCCCGGCTCCAGCTCGTTCAACCGGAACGGCCCGTAGGAAATGCGGATCAGCCGGTTCACGGTCAGCCCGATATGGCCCATCGCGCGGCGGATCTCGCGGTTCTTGCCTTCGCGCAGGCCCACGGTCAACCAGGCGTTCGCGCCCTGGTGGCGGTCGATCTTGACCTCCATCGGCTGAAAGCGGTCGCCGTCGACAGTGATCCCCTTGCGCAGCGGTTCGATCTCGGGCTCGGTCGGGTTGCCCTTCACGCGGACCCGGTATTTGCGCAGCCAACCGGTCGAGGGAAGTTCAAGCTTCCGCTTCAGCTCGCCGTCGTTGGTGAGAAGGAGAAGTCCTTCAGAGTTCAGGTCAAGCCGCCCGATCGACATCACCCGGGGCATGTCCTCGGGCAGGTGGTCGAAAACCGTGTCGCGGCCCTTTTCGTCCGAGGCCGAGGTCACCAGCCCCTCGGGTTTGTAATACAGCCACAGCCGCGGCGGTTCCGGCTGGCCCACGGGTTCGCCCCGGACGGTGATCTTGTCCTGGGGCGTCACGTTCAGCGCGGGCGAGGTGATGGTCTTGCCGTTGACCTTGACTTCGCCCAGTTCGATCAGCCGCTCCGCCTCGCGGCGCGAGGCGATGCCGGCGCGGGACAGGACCTTGGCGATGCGCTCGCCGTCCGGCGTGTCGGGCGCGGGTTTCGCGGGGGGCTTTTCTTTTCCGGCCATGGGGCACATCCTTCGGGCCTTGGTGGCCGGAAGGTGCAGGATATTGAAGCCAGCATGAAAGAGCAACGCGAAGGGTTCCGGTCGTTCATGTCGGCAGCGCTGGAGGAGGCGCGGGCGGCAGGGGCGCGGGGCGAGGTGCCGGTCGGGGCGGTCGTCGTAATGGGCGACCGGGTGCTGGCGCAGGCGGGGAACCGGACGCGGGAACTGGCTGATCCCACCGCGCATGCCGAGATGCTGGCGATCCGCGCGGCGTGCCGGGACCTGGGGTCCGAGCGGCTGGTCGGCTGCGATCTTTACGTCACGCTGGAACCCTGTCCGATGTGCGCCGCCGCGATTTCTGCGGCGCGGATCGGGCGGCTGTACTACGGGGCGGCGGACCCAAAGTCGGGCGGGGTCGCGGTCGGCGCGCGGGTCTTCAGCCACCCGCAATGCCATCACGCGCCGCAGGTCTATGACGGGATTGGCGGGGCCGAGGCCGAGGCGCTGCTGAAGGCCTTTTTTGCCGACCGGCGGTGATCGTCCAGTGTGGACAGATTTGTGGGCAAGCGATTTCAACGGCTTGCGCTTGGGCGTTCATGGACGGCTAACCATCCCGCCCTGCCCCCGACCGCTGCGCGACCGGCTTGATCCGCTCCTGAAAATCGGTTGAGGTGAGCGCGGATATGATGTGGAGAGTGTCCCGTGCTGGAACCGGTCGCGTCCGAAAAGCTGTTCTACACCCCGCTTCTGCGGTTCCGCCTGCCGGACCACGAGGCGCTGGATCATGCGCTTCTGGCCGAAGGTGAGCGGCTGCGCGGGGACAGCCCCGGCGTGCACAAGTCCAACCGGGGCGGCTGGCATTCCGAGGGCAACCTGTTCGACCAGCCTGCCGAGCCGATCCAGACCCTGCGCCGCGCCGCGATCCTGTCGGTGATGGAGGCGACGCGGTCGGTCAGCAGCAAGGTCGATCCCGACTCTCTGGACATGAAACTGTTCGCCTGGATGAACATGAACCCGACCGGTGGCTTCAACGCGCCGCACACGCATCCGGGGGCGCATTGGTCGGGGGTCTATTATGTGCGCCAGCCAAAGGTCGACAGCGGCAATTCCGGGATGATCGAATTCCTGGACCCAAGGTCCGACCTGCCCGCTTGGCGCATCCTGCAGTCCCGCGCCTTTCGTCCCAAGCGCAAGATCCGGCCCGAGGCGGGCGAGATCGTGCTGTTCCCTTCCTACCTCGTTCATTGGGTCTATCCCAACGAGACCGGGGGTGAGAGGGTCACCATCGCCTTCAACGCCATGCTGAAGCGCGCCCAGGGATCCGAGACCGAGGCGACCGAAGACGACGACTGACCCCGAGCGGCCGGTCAGATCCGGATCGGCTCCAGCACCTCGGGCTCGATCACCTCGATCCCCGGCGGCAGGCCTGCTTTCAGCACGCTGGCATCCTGGGCGAGGATGCCGAAGGTCCGGTAGTGGCAGGGGATCACCCAGCGGAAGTTGAACCATTTGCGCGCGGCCCAGGCGGCGCGCTCCATGTCCATCGTATAGTGGCCACCGCAGGACAGGATGCCGATGTCGGGCTGGTGATACTCGGCCATCCAGGCCATGTCGGCCATGATGTCGGTATCTCCCGAAAGGTAGATCGTGTGCCCTTCGCCCGCGATCATGTAGCCCGCCGCGTCACCCGCCGGAAGCAGGCCCTTTCCGATAAAGTCGATGCTGGCGGAATGGACCGCATGGACCATCGTCACCTTCACGCCGTTCAGCATCAGCGTTCCGCCCTTGCCGAAGCCCACCGTTTCGCACAGGTCGTTGGCGTTCATCCATTCCGAGACCTCATGGATGCAATGCACCTTGATCCCCAGCGTCTTGGCCAGCCGCGCCGCGTCCGCCGCATGGTCACCATGGGCATGGGTCAGCAGGACATGGGTCGCGCCCTTGATCGCCTCATCCTCGGACCCCGCCGGGAACATCGGGTTGCCGGTCAACCAAGGATCGACCAGAAGCACGGCCTCTTCAAGTTCGATGCGAAAGCCGGAATGGCCAAGCCAGGTGATCTGCATGGGTATGTCCTTCTGTTCTTAAGTCGAAGGAGATAGCTTCGGGAAATGCTGTATCCATGACAATCCGCAATTGTTCCGGTCGGCGGATGCCCTGCCGTCACCCGCCATCCGCTTGCAGGGACGGGGGCAGCGGGCTAAACGGGGCGAAACGCGTGGAGACAGCCGCCATGGCCATTGACATCGACACCGCCCGCAAGGTGGCAAAGCTGGCCCGTATCCGGGTCGAGGAAGCCGATCTGCCAAAGCTGGCGGGTCAGCTTTCGGGCATCCTGGGCTTCATGGAAGAACTGAACGAGGTCGATGTGACCGGGGTCGAACCGATGACATCCGTCACGCCGATGCGGCTGAAGCGGCGGGCGGATGTGGTGACGGACGGGGATATTCAGGCGGCGGTGCTGAAGAATGCTCCGGATGCGCGGGAAGGGTTCTTTGCAGTACCGAAGGTGGTGGAATGAGCAATACCTGGACCATCGCAGCGGCGCGGGACAGCCTGCGCAAGGGCGAGATTTCGGCCGTCGATCTGACCATGTCCTGCCTGACCGCGATTGATGCGGGCGATGGGCTGAACGCCTTTGTCCACAAGACGCCCGAGATCGCGCTGGAGCAGGCCCGGGCGGCGGATGCGCGGATCGCGGGCGGCGAGGCCCCGGCGATGTGCGGGATTCCGTTGGGGATCAAGGATTTGTTCTGCACCAAGGGGGTGCCGTCGCAGGCCGCGTCGAACATCCTGAAGGGGTTCAGGCCGGAGTATGAGTCCACCGTGACGTCGAAGCTGTTTGACGCTGGCGCGGTGATGCTGGGCAAGTTGAACATGGACGAGTTCGCGATGGGCTCGTCGAACGAGACCTCGGCTTACGGCAACGCGGTGAACCCGTGGCGGCGGGAAGGGTCGAACGTGCAGCTGACGCCCGGGGGGTCTTCGGGTGGCTCGGCCAGTGCCGTGGCGGCGGACCTGTGCCTGGCGGCGACGGGGACGGATACCGGCGGGTCGATCCGGCAACCGGCGGCCTTTACCGGGATCGTGGGGATCAAGCCGACCTATGGGCGGGTGTCCCGTTGGGGGATCGTGGCGTTTGCGTCCTCATTGGATCAAGCGGGGCCGATGACGAAATCGGTGCGCGATGCAGCGATCATGTTGCAGGCGATGTGCGGGCATGACCCGAAGGATTCGACCAGTGCCGACAT
>JAKQLM010000045.1 GCA_029567145.1 Pseudomonadota bacterium | reverse complement strand
ATGTCGGCAGCAGCCCGTCCAGCGCCGCCTGCGGATCGGCCACCAGGGCGCGCAGCGACGCCTGCGGGTCAGGGCGGGTGATCTCGCGCAGGATGCCGCCGTCCACGTCCTTGGGCGTCAGTGCGCCGGACGACAGGTCGTGCGCCCAGGCCAGGTAGGCGCGGGTCATCTCGACCTCGACCCGGCCCCGGTCGCCTTCGGTCACCGCCGCACCCAGCGCCGCCGTCAGCGCCGCCGCGTCATAGCGCGCCTTCGGCAACCCGTGCAGGTCGGCACTGGCAATCGCGGTCAGAAACGCCGCCCGCCGCGCCGCATCCTCGGGGCCGGTCCACAGCGTTTCATAGCCCGTGGTGCGATACCATTCGGCAATCGCCTCGTCGGCCGAGGCGCTGGCGGCCAGCGACTGGGTAAAGGCCGTCGCCTGCGCCTGCGCAACCTGCGGCAGAACCGAAGCACCCCACAGCGCCATCGACAGCAAAAGCGCGCGACGGCCGGGCAGACGAGCAGCAGAAAAGGTCATTCAGGCCCCGTTCTCAATCACTTGGCAGATGCGATCATCTATTCGTGAAACCACCGGCCCTGTCCATTCACAAAGCCGTCTGTCCGGTCCCCGCCGCAAGATTGTCGCCACAACCGCTACAGTCAGGGCTGAAATCGCTGCAACAGCGCCACACTCGGCAAGATTCTGGGGCGTTCAGCAAAAATTTGCCGATTCCCGGCAGGGATGGAACCCGTGACCAATCGGCGCTTGGGCTTCGATTCGACTTGTGCAATAACACTGGTGCACTTGGGGAAGAAGTTGCGAGAGCTGCGTAAAGGCAGTCGAAGACAGCTACGGGGACAGGCGTTAGAATGACGGATCTTGGGACTTACGGTGTCACGCGGCGTGGCCTGATGGGCATCTTCGCTGCAACTGCGGTGGTGGCCGCACCGACCTATTCCAACGCTTTCGGCTTGCTGAAGGGGTCGGGCGACATTCGGCGGATCCGGATGTATTCGGGCCGCACCGGCGAAAGCATCGACACGATCTACTGGATCGAGGGGGAATACATCCCCGAAGTCATGAAGGAAATCAATCACTTCATGCGTGACTGGCGGTCGGATGAAACCGTCGGCATGGACATGCGGACCGTGGATATCATGGCCGCGTCGCACCGGCTGATGGATATCAGCGAATCCTACATGCTGCTGTCGGGCTATCGCAGCCCGAAGACCAACGCGATGCTGCGGTCGAAATCCTCGGGCGTCGCCAAGAATTCGCTGCACATGAAGGGCCAGGCGGCTGACCTGCGGCTGAAATCGCGCTCGGTCGGGCAGATGGCCAAGGCGGCTGCAGCCTGTGCCTCGGGCGGGGTCGGCAAGTATTCGCGGTCGAACTTCGTCCACATGGATTGCGGCCCGGTCCGCAGCTGGGGCGGCTGATCCCGGGAAGACTGCGAAAAAACGGCGCCCTCGGGCGCCTTTTTCAGTCGAATTTGACGGATCGCGCTTACCCGGCGGTCGCTTAGCCCAGCGGTCCGGCCTCGGGGTCGTCCTGGCCTTCGCCCCCTTCGACCTGGCGGCCCCGGAACCCCATCGCGACGACAAACTTTTCCGAGCTGTCGGCCCGGCTTGCCGCAGGCTTCACGTTCGCCACCTTCTTGAAGTTCTTCTTCAGCAGCGTCTGCATCTGATGCTCGGCCCCGCCCGCCAACACCTTGGCGACAAAGGTCCCGCCGTCCTCCAGCACGTCAAAGGCAAAGGCCAGCGCCGCCTCGACCAGGGCCACGATGCGCAGATGGTCCGTCGCCTTGTGCCCGCTTGACGCCGCCGCCATGTCCGACATCACCACATCGGCCCGCCCGCCCAGCCAGCCCTTGACCTTGTCATCCGCATCATCGGCCAGAAAATCCAGCTGGTGAATTTCGGCGCCCGAGATCGGCTCCACCTCTTGCAGGTCCACTCCCAGCACGGTGCCGACCGGCTTTTTCGGGTTCTGCCCCAGCGCGTTGACCCGCACCACGGCGATCTGGCACCAGCCCCCCGGCGCGCAGCCCAGGTCCACCACCCGCGCCCCCGGCGTCAGGAATCCATAGCGGTCGTCCAGTTCCGAAATCTTGTAGGCTGCCCGCCCGCGGAAACCTTCCTTCCGGGCGCGGATGACATAGGGGTCGTTCAACTGCCGTTCCAGCCACAGCGTCGAGGACAGCTTGCGCCCCTTGGCGGTTTTCACCCGCACCCGCAGCTCGCGCTGGCCCCGTCCCGAGTTCGGTTTTTCCGTCGTCATGTATAGGGCCCGTCATCCAGCACGCCATCCGCGCTCATCTGCGCGTAAAGAAGGCCTTCCCTAAGCCCCCTGTCGGCCACCGACAAGCGGTCCGTCGGCCAGATTCGCATCAGCGCCTGCAAAATCGCCGCCCCCGACATGATCAGCGCATGCCGGTCGCGCCCGATGCGAGGGTCGGTGCGCCGCCCTTCCGGCCCCAGTGACAGATATTCCCGGATCACCAGGTCGATCTGGTCAGAGGTCATCTGCAACCCGTCCACCTTGGTCCGGTCATAGCGCCGCAGGTTCAGGAACGATGCCGCAACCGTCGTCACCGTGCCGGATGTGCCGATGATCTGGAACCCGTCGCGCGGGTTGTCGGCGTTGTACGGGCTGAAACTGGCCAGGTTCTCTTCGAAAAACCAGCTCATCAGCGCAAACCGCGCTGCGTCGTCATCGACGTCGATGAACTGGTCCTTCAGCGTCGCCACCCCAAGGGGAACGCTGATCCAGTCCACCACCCGCGCCACCGCGCCGTCGCCCTGCGCGTCAAACCCCATGTGCAGCCGCATGATCGCCTTGGGCCGGTCCGGGGGTGCGACGGCTGACAAGTCGATCCAGACCAATTCCGTCGATCCACCGCCGATGTCCACCACCAGAAGCTGCTCGGTCGAGACATTGACCAGGGGCGCGCAGGAAATCACCGCCAGCCGCGCCTCTTCCTCGGGCGCGATGATCTCCAGCGCCAACCCGGTTTCGCGCCGGACCTGCCGGATGAAATCACGCGCGTTGCGGGCCCGCCGACAAGCCTCGGTCGCGACCAGGCGCATCCGGCGCACGCCGTGCTTTTCGATCTTCTTTTCGCAGATGCGCAGCGCCTGAATCGTCCGCCCCATCGACGCGCGGCTCAGCCGCCCCGTCGCCTCCAGCCCCGCGCCCAGTTGCACGGTCTTGGAAAAGCTGTCGATGATCGAAAACTGACTGCCCTTGGGCTGGGCAATCAGCATCCGGCACGAATTTGTACCAAGGTCCAGCGCCGCATACAGCGGAGCCGACCGTGGGTCGACGACAAGGGCTGACGGCTCTTCGGCGCGGGAAACGGCCCGGGATGCATCCATGGGCGTCTCGACCGGCGCGTCAGTCGCGTCCGCCCTCCGGGGACGCTCGGGCGTCATGTGCGCCCTCCATCTGTGGTTGGGGTCAAGGGTAGTCGGCTTTGGGACGCCTGACAAGCGTTCAAGGCGGGCGCAAATCCGGCGTAAAGACGGGTTCGCCTGACTTGCGGCCCGCGCGAAGGCATCGGGAAATCCAGCGGTCGCGGGTCCCTGGGCCGGACCCTGCCCTGCAGGTCACCTTACAGTCCGGAAAGCACACCCACCCATGCACCCGAATGCCGCCCCGCTGGGGCTTGTTCTGGGGCTGATCGCAGCCCTTCCCTGTCTTGCCGGCGGCCCGATCGTCCTGGCCGCGGACCCGCCCCCGGTCGTCACCGCATCCGCCCGGGACTGGCAGGGGGCCTATGTCGGGCTTGGCCTCGGCAAGCCGACCGGGGACAACACCTTCGGCCGCTCGGACCTTGATATCTGGTCGGCCCCCGCCGACTGGTCCGGCACACCGCTGTCGGTCCGGGCAGGCTATGACTGGCAACGCGGCCGGCTGGTCTATGGTGTCGCCCTGGACCTTGCGTTCGGCGAGCTGACGAACCCGACCCAACCCAGCGCCGACGTCATCTGCTTCATCGACTGCGAAATCGCCGTGTCGGACCTGAAAGTCCTGCGCGGCCGGGTCGGGGTCAGCTCTGGCCGGAACCTGTTCTACGCCACTGCGGGCCTCGCGCGGGCCAACGCCCGCTTCACCGCCCTTGCCGGCGTCGCGGTCATAGGCGAGGGCAGCCTGGACGGCTGGACCGCCGGGATCGGTATCGAACGTCGGATGAGCGACCACATCACCCTGACCGGAGAATACCGGCATACCGATCTTGGCGTCCTGCCGCTGGACTGTTTCGAGACCTGCCAGACCGCCATCAGCTTTGGCACCGCCGAAATCGGGATCGCCTACCGCTGGTAGGGCGGGCTTCCGGTCTGGCTCAACCAGATCATGAAAACTTCTCGTCGTCCCGGGGCTGGCGGGTTCTGGTGCGGCTGGTTAGGCTCTGCGGCAGGACGCCGATGCGGCAGGGTCGCATCCAACGCGCGCCATGTCGAAAACCGACACCGGCTGTCGGGGATCGACGACTATCAACAGGGTCAACACAGCCAGGGGAATCACCGCATCATGCCAGTTGTCACCATCGTCTACTGGCGCGACATCCCGGCCCAGGTCATTGTCGGCCAGGGGCGGCGGGCCTCCAAGGTGCAACTCACCGAACGGTTTGAACAAGCCATCGACCGCTGCGCCATGAAGATCGGCGCAAAGGATGCGGATGCCTATCTTGCCGAATGGCGCAAGGTTCCCGGGCCAGAGGTCGAAGGCGACCCCGACGCCCTGGCCTCCGCCGAAGCCGCCCGGCTGGAGGCAGAGTTCGACACCGCCCGGCTGAAGACCCTGATTGACGCCGAAGGCTGGGCCAAGGCCTGACCCCCGCATGACCCCGCCCAAGCCTTCCACCCTCAAGGAGACCGTGATGGCCCTGTTCAATTTCCGCCGCAAGGAAGACGCCGCGCCCGTGACCGGAGCGCTGGAACCCTTCCTCAAGGGCTATTCCATCGAGGTCATGCCCCGCACCGCCGAAAAGGTGGACAGCTTCCGCGCCATCCTGCCCACCGGCACCCGCGTCTACGTCGCCCACATCGACGGCACCCCGATCGAGGATATGGTCGCCACCGCAAAGCGCATCGGGGCCGAAGGTTTCGACGTGATGCCGCACTTCCCGGCGCGGATCATCAGGGACAAGGCCACGCTGCAAAGCTGGGTCTCGGCCTACAAGGATGTCGGCGTCAGCCAAGGCCTCCTCCTCGCCGGTGGCGTCGCCCAGCCGGTCGGCGACTTCGCCACCTCGATGCAACTCCTTGAATCCGGGGCCTTCGACGGCTTCAAGCGCCTCCACGTCGCGGGCCACCCCGAGGGCAACAAGGACATCGACCCCGACGGTTCCGACCGCATGGTCATGGACGCCGCGCGCTGGAAATCCGCCTTCATGGACCGCACCGACGCCCAGATGGCGATGGCCACCCAGTTCTGCTTCGAGGCCCAGCCCGTCATCGACTGGGTCACCCGCCTCCAGGCCGAGGGCATCAAGCTTCCCGTCCACATCGGCATCGCCGGTCCGGCGAAACTGCAAACCCTGATCAAGTTCGCCATCGCCTGCGGTGTCGGCCCCTCGCTCCGCGTGTTGCAAAAGCGCGCGATGGACGTGACCAAGCTTCTCCTGCCCTACGAGCCGACCGAAGTCCTTGAAGGCCTCGCCGCCCACAAGGCCGCGAATCCCGGGTTCGGCATCGAACAGGTCCACTTCTTCCCCCTCGGCGGCATCAAGACCAATGCCCAGTGGGTCACCGACAATGGCGGCGCTTCCGGCGTTCCGGCCAGCGCAACCGCTTAAAGGAAAGCTTCAAGAATGACCCGTACCGTCATTGAATCCAAAACGAAAACCGTCATCATCGGCTTTGACGAACCCTTCTGCGTGATCGGCGAACGCATCAACCCCACCGGCCGCAAGAAGCTGGCGGCGGAACTGGAGGCGGGGAATTTCGAAACCGTCATTCGGGACGCCCTGGAACAGGTCGCCTGTGGTGCGACCGTGCTGGACGTGAACTCCGGCGCCGTCTTCACCAACATGATGGCGCAGGACCCGCGCTATGCCGACAACAACTTTGTCGAACCCCCGCTGATGAAGGCCCTGATCGAAATCGTCCAGCAGACCGTCGACGTGCCTCTTTGCATCGACTCGTCGGTCCCCGGCGCGCTGGAATCGGGCCTCATGGCCTGCGAAGGCCGCCCGCTTCTGAACTCCGTCACCGGCGAAGAACACCGCCTGGAACTCGTCCTGCCCTTGGTCAAGAAATACAACGTGCCCGTCGTGGCCATCTCGAACGACGACACCGGCATTTCCGAAGACCCCGACGTTCGCTTCGCCGTGGCCAAGAAGATCGTCGAACGCGCCGCCGATTTCGGCATCCCGGCACATGACATCGTCGTCGACCCCCTCGTGATGCCTGTGGGCGCGATGGGCAGCGCAGGCCAGCAGGTCTTCGCCCTCGTCCGTCGCCTGCGCGAGGAATTGGGCGTCAACGCCACTTGCGGCGCGTCCAACATCAGCTTTGGCCTGCCCCACCGCCACGGCATCAACGGGGCCTTCCTGCCGATGGCCATTGGCGCGGGCATGACCTCTGCCATCATGAACCCCGTCCGCCAGCAGGAAATGGAGGCCATTCGCGCCGCCAACTTCCTGATGAACCACGACGCGAACGGCGGTGAATGGATCCGCTTCGCCAAGGTGCTGGAAGCCGTCGAAGGCGGCCTCAGCTTCGCCGAAGCCTCCGCCGCCGCCTCCCAAGCCGCCGGTGGCCGTCGCGGCGGGCGCAAAGGGCGGGGCTGACCCCGGATCCGGGCTGCCCTTCCTTAGGCTGGGCAGCCTCCGGTTCACATTGGTCCAAATATCCCCGCGCCAAGCGCAGTCCGAGCGGTTTTGCGTCCTTCACGCAAAACCGCGAGACAAAAGGCGTGCGGCGCAAGCCGCTCCTTCAGATAACCGCCCGAACCCGCGCGGCGCATCGGTCACCTTCCCGGCACCTGGCAGTCGCCCGATTGTCGCGCGCCGCCAGTCTTGGCATTCTGGCTTTGCCCTGATTGCCGGACACGCGCATAACACCCACCCTTGCAGCCCTTCTCTGGCTGACCGCGCTGGCCCCGGCAGGGGCGCAGGACCTCGGCATGGGCGTCGATCTTTCCGGCAAGGCTGCCATCGACTTCGGCCTTGATCTCGCCGCCGCGACGCTGGCCAATGGCCTGACGCACTCGCGCGATCAGGCGCGCGCGGCAGGCACCCTGCCGATGCCGCCCCGCATCCGGGCCGCGCTGCTTGACTGGTATCCTGCCGATCTGCTCGACAGCGTCGAATACCGTGTCGGCGCGACCAGGGCGATGACCATCCAGTCCAGTTCGATCCAATACGGCGGGGCCATCGCCGTGGCCACACTCGACACCATCACTTTCGTCGATGCCTGGGACGCCGAAAACAACATCGCGCTCTGGGGCCATGAGATGAAGCATGTCGAGCAGTTTCGCGCCTGGGGCGTCTACGGCTTTGCCCGGGCCTACGTGCGCGACCACCTCGCCGTCGAACATCAGGCCGAAGCCGTCGAGACCGCGTTGAAAGCGCTGCATGGCGGTGGATGATGCCCGGGGGCTATAGTTGACACCAGGTTAACGCCCACAGCCAACCCACTGAAATTCCTACACCATCCCGTTTTGTCCACTGTGGACAGCTACCACGCCACCGCCCTCAGGCTGGCCACCCGTGCGGCCGGAATCCGGTCCACCTCGACGCAGGTAAAGACGTGCAGCGTGTCCAGTTCCCGGTCCACCACCGCGTGATCGCTGACCCAACCCCCCATCCCCAGATAGGTCCGCAGCAGGGGCGGCAGCCCGGCAAGCGAGGCCCTCCGGTCCCCCACCGACCCCGCCCATCCAAGCTCCACCACCTCCGCCGCCTTCCGGCCCGGCCGGTGATCGGCAGGCCCGACAAATTCCGCCGCCAAAAGCGCCAGCCCTGCCCGGTGCGCCTCCCACCCTGCGCCGCGAAAGCTGGAACACCCCACCAACAGCCCCGCCTGCCCCTCGTCCACCACCCGCGTCATCGCCCCCCAGGCCAGACGCAGCACGTCGGGATGCACCCCGCCCGGGGCCACGCAGAACCGCCCCACCTCGGCAATCGGGCGGGCGTATCCTGACAGGGGTCCCACATCGTAGAACCGCGCCGCATAGCCCTGCGCCAACCCTGCGCCCCAGCCGAACAGCATCACCCGGAAAGACGCCCGCAGCGCGCCCGCCTCTTCGACCATCACATGCGCCGAAAGGCCGTCCTGGGCGTCCTCCTCTGGCCCTGACCGCCGGGGAAAGGCCGCGGCCCGGAACGCCATCAGCCGGGCCATATCCGCCGGTCCATGGGCCAGCCGGGCCACCATCCCGCCCTTAAGAAGTGGCTCCACGCCCTTTTCCCCCAGCCCCTGCCGCCCTACATTCCCGCCAAAGGAGACCCGCATGGACAAGATCGTCAAGACCGAAGCCGAATGGCAGGCCCAGCTTTCCGAGCTTGCCTTCAAGGTAACCCGCAAGCACGCGACCGAACGGGCCTTTTCGCATGACAACTTCCCAAAGGACCCCGGCACCTACCGCTGCATCTGCTGTGACGCGCCACTCTTTGACCAGGACGCGAAGTTCGACAGCGGGACGGGCTGGCCGTCGTTCCATTCGCCCACCGACCCCGAGATGGTCGGCGAAAAGTCCGACAACACCTGGTTCATGCGCCGGACCGAGGTGCACTGTGCCCGCTGCGAGGCGCATCTTGGCCACGTCTTCCCCGACGGCCCGGCCCCCACAGGCCTGCGCTACTGCATCAACGGCGTGGCGCTGAAGTTCGACCCGGAAAACTAGATCAGGACGCCGTGCCTGCAATCGCCGGGGCTTACCCGGCGATATCTTCCGCCCGGATCCGACCGAAGCTGCCCAGAAGCTGCTGGATCAAGGTGATTCCCTTGATGTTCGTCTCGGTCACCCGGCGCGAGATTTCGACCACCTTGCCGTCCTCCAGCCCGTAGCGGCCGACATTCTCGACCACTCCGGCCTCGTTGAAGGTGATCGCCAGCACCTGCCGCTCGATCTCTTTCGGCTCGCGCGGGCCGAAGTGGCGATATTTGCTTTGCACATAATACCAGCCCTCGTCGTTCAGCAGGCCCGAGGTCGACGGGCGGCCGATCTTCTGGCCCACGGTTTCGCGGGTATCCTTGCCGACCTCGACCTGGGCGAGTTCATCTTCGGCGGGCACATAGCCGTGATTCCGGATGACCGGAGAGCAGGACGCCACCAGGCCGATGGCAAGCACCAGACCAACTGTGCGCAGGACATGGCGTGTCGCCAGGACCGCGCGCGCCAACCCGAGATTTGCCATTCCTGCCCTCATGCCCATTGAACGTCGCGGCGGCGATCTGCCCCTTACGACGCGGGTTCTTCAAAACCCCTGAAGTTCGGGATAACAGATGCACAGGCCCCAGTTCAAGAATGGAACGCCGGACCGCGAAAAGCGGTGGGTCGGGTTTGCCAAAGGGATCGACCGATGACTGACGCTGCCCCCGCCAATACTGAGCACACCCGGCCGACCCGGTTTCGCACCGGTGGCCTTAGTCCGCGCAAGCCGACCCGGTTTCGCTACGAACCCGGTGCCGCCGAACGGGCGGCCCTGGCGCAGGACCTTGGCCTGCTGGGCCTGGCGCATTTGCGGCTGGAGGGCGAAATCACGCCGCGGTCTCGGGATGAGCTGGTTCTGACCGCCCGGCTGGAGGCGAAGGTCGACCAGGCCTGCGTCGTCACGCTGGTCCCGGTGCCCGCGCGCATCGACGACACCGTGCGCCGCCGCTTTGTCGCCGAGCTTGGCACGCCCCAGGGGGACGAAAGCGAAATGCCCGAAGATGATACGGTCGAGCCGATGCCCGAGGTGATTGACCTGGCCGACATCGCCGCCGAAGCCCTTGCGCTGGCGCTGCCGGAGTACCCTCGCGCGCCGGGGGCCGAGCTTGGCCAGATCACCCAGGCCCCACCCGGCGCCGCCCCGATCGCGGATGAGCCCGAACGCAAGCCCTTTGCCGGCCTTGCGGGCCTGGCCGAACGGCTGGGAAAGACCGCGCCGGACGACCCGAAGGACAACGGCTGACCGCACCGGCCATCCCCCGCCGGGATGCGTGATTAGGGGCTTGCGCCGGTCCGGAATCCGAGTATGTTCCGCGCCTCATTCAAGCTGTGAAGCAGCAAGTGTCGGCTATTGCCCAAGGCCTAGCCAACCCGCTGTCGAACAAAGGAAATCCGGGGCCTGTCCCCACTGCCCAAAGGTTGAGACATGGCTGTCCCGCAGAACCGCACCACCAAATCCCGCCGCAACATGCGCCGCGCGCATGACGCCCTGGTTGCTGCAAATCCGAACGAATGCTCGAACTGCGGCGAACTGAAGCGCCC
Source organism: Pseudomonadota bacterium (assembly GCA_029567145.1). Lineage (GTDB taxonomy): Bacteria > Pseudomonadota > Alphaproteobacteria > Rhodobacterales > Rhodobacteraceae > Tabrizicola. The sequence goes on along the minus strand of JAKQLM010000045.1, from coordinate 8,247 downwards.
GCACCACGTGTGCCCGTCCTGCGGCCACTATGATTCGCGCGAAGTCGTTGCAATGGCTCGCGAAGTGGATGTCGACGAGGACGCGGCGTAAGTCAGCCGCCGCGCGCCCTTTCCCATGGCACCCGACCCTAGGTCTGCGTCTGCCACGGCCGTTGAGCGCGTTGTCATTTCGGTTGACGCCATGGGCGGTGATCGCGGACCGGCAGCAGTCGTTGCCGGTCTTGTCGATTCGCTGACCCAGCATCCCCGGATGGACGCGATCCTGCACGGCGACGAAGCCGCGCTGCGTCCACTTGTGGCCCGCCATGCGACCCTGTCCGCGCGGATCACCCTGCGTCACGCCGACCGCGTGGTGACGATGCAGGACAAACCGGCCCAGGTGATGCGGCACGGCCAGGGCACCTCGATGTTCGCGACGATTGACGCGGTCAAGGATGGCGAGGCGCAAGCCGCCGTGTCCTGTGGCAACACCGGCGCGCTGATGGCCGTGTCGATGCTGCGGCTGCGCAAGCTGCCCGGCCTGAACCGACCCGCCATTGCCAGCCTGTTCCCGACGCCGACGCCGGGCAAGATGAACGTCATGCTGGACATGGGCGCGGACGTGAAGGCCGATGCCGGGGACCTGCTGCAATATGCCTTCATGGGGGCCTCTTACGCCCGCAACGGCCTGGCCATCGCGCGGCCGCGCGTGGGCCTGTTGAACGTCGGCACCGAAGAGCACAAGGGCCGGGCCGAACTGCAAGAGGCGCACGCCCTGATGGGCACACGGGCGGAAGCGGGCAGTTTCGACTATGTCGGCTTTGTCGAAGGCACCGATATCCTGTCGGACCGCGTCGATGTGATCGTGACCGACGGCTTTACCGGCAATGTCGCGCTGAAAGCCATCGAGGGCACGGCGCGCACGGTGGGCGACCTGTTGCGCCAGTCCCTGACCAGCACGCTGCTGGCCAAGCTGGGAGCGCTTCTGGCCAAGGGCGCCCTGGGCCGGTTGCAACGCCGGATCGACCCGCGCAGGGTGAATGGCGGTGTATTCCTGGGGCTGAACGGTACTGTGGTCAAATCCCACGGCTCGGCCGACGCCACCGGCGTTGCGGCGGCCATCGGGCTGGCCTACCAGCTGGCGCAGGCCCACTTCATCGAACGTCTGGCGGCGCGGGTTGCATCTGCCGAAGGCGCGGGGCAGGATCAGCCGGGGGCCGGGCCAGGCGATACGGGCACCGGGACGGGGAGCAGTCCGACCGAATGACGATACGCGCCGCAGTAAAGGGCGTCGGGCACTACCTGCCTGACCGCATTGTCCCGAACAGCGAGTTCGAGGCGATTGTCGACACCTCGGACGAATGGATCCGCTCTCGGTCCGGGATCGAGCGGCGGCATTTCGTGGCGGACGGGCAGATGACCAGCGATCTGGCCACCCGGGCCGCGCAGGCCGCTTTGGCCGATGCCGGGCTGCAGCCCGATGACATCGACGCGATCATCGTCGCGACCTCCACGCCCGACCTGACCTTCCCGTCCGTCGCAACCATGGTGCAGGGCAACTTGGGCCTTACGCATGGCTTCGCCTTCGACGTGCAGGCCGTCTGCGCGGGATTCGTTTTCGCCCTGACCAACGCCAACGCGCTGATCCTGACCGGCCAGGCGACCCGCGTGCTGGTGATCGGGGCCGAGACGTTCAGCCGGTTGATGAACTGGCAGGACCGCGGCACCTGCGTGCTTTTCGGCGACGGCGCGGGCGCGCTGGTGCTGGAGGCGGTCGAAGGCGACGGCCTGGCCAGCGACCGGGGCATCCTGTCGACCGACCTCAACTCGGACGGTCGCTACAAGGACATCCTGTTTGTCGATGGCGGCACGTCGACCGGGACGACGGGCCATCTGGTGATGGAAGGCAAGGAAGTATTCCGCCATGCCATTGAAAAGCTTGCCGAAACGGCGCATCGCGCGCTGGACAAGGCGGGCCTGACCCCTGACGACGTTGACTGGATCGTGCCGCATCAGGCCAACATCCGCATCATCGAAGGCACCGCGAAACGCATGCAAGTCCCGATGGACCGCGTCGTCGTGACGGTGCAGGACCACGGCAACACCTCGGCCGCGTCGATCCCGCTGGCGCTGTCGGTGGGCAAGGCACGCGGCCAGATCAAGCCCGGCGACCTGATCGTCACCGAAGCCATCGGTGGCGGCCTTGCCTGGGGCGCGGTCGTCCTGCGCTGGTAAGTGCCTTTAACCGCGCTTTGCAAGTGCTTGATATTGACTCGTAAATCCATCCGGCCCAATCTCCCCCCCACATAACCACGTTGGGGGACGTGATGAGCGAGAAGACCTTGACCCGGATGGACCTCAGCGAAGCTGTCTTTCGCGAAGTGGGCCTCAGCCGGAACGAATCCGCCAACCTGGTGGAAAGCGTGCTGCAGCACATGTCGGATGCCCTTGCGGGCGGCGAGACGGTAAAGATCTCGTCCTTTGGCACCTTCTCGGTCCGCTCGAAATCGGCCCGCGTCGGACGCAATCCGAAAACCGGGGAAGAGGTTCCGATCTCGCCCCGCCATGTCCTGACCTTCCGCCCCTCGCATCTGATGAAGGATCGCGTCGCCGCGGGCAAGAAGCGCTAAGGGCGCGGCATGGACAAGTCGCCGGACGCCTTCCGCACGATCAGCGAAGTGGCCGACCACCTGGAAACCCCGGCTCATGTGCTGCGGTTCTGGGAAAGCCGGTTCCCGCAGATCCGGCCCGTCAAACGTGCCGGCGGGCGGCGCTACTATCGCCCCTCGGATGTGGCCCTGCTGATCGGGATCAAGCGCCTTTTGCATGACGAAGGCCTGACCATTCGCGGCGTGCAGAAGATCCTGCGCGACCACGGCGTGCGCCATGTCGCGGGCCTGACCGACGATCCCGCCGCACTGGATGACATCATGGCCGCGGCGGTCGACCCGCAGCCCGCAGGAGAAGACTTGGAAGACCTGGAAGATGTCGTCTACCTTGACGATCACCGTGAGCCGCCCCAGTCCGCCCCCGTCCAGGAGGAGGTGCCCGAAGCCCAGTTCATCGCCATCGAGGATGACGAGACCGACACAGCCCCGTCCGCCCCGGTGCAGGCGGTCCTGCCGCTGTTCGACGCCCCTGCCCCGAAACCTGACCCGAAACCCGCCCCGCCCCCTGCCGCCCCTCGCAAGCCTACGCTGCGCGACGACGTGACCTTTGCCAGCCAGATCAGAACCTTGGCCCCCGGTCACTTTGCCAAAGCCCGACCCGAACTGGCCACGCTGGCCCGTCGGCTGTCCGCCTTGCGCAGCCTGATGGCAAATCGTGCGGATGGGTCGGGGGTCTGATCACGGACATGCGCTTTCCCGCTTGCACCGGCCCGGAATACCAGTATGTATCGCCCCGTGTCGGGCCGTAGCGCAGCCTGGTTAGCGCGTCCGTCTGGGGGGCGGGAGGTCGAGAGTTCGAATCTCTCCGGCCCGACCAACTTGAAAACGCCCGCCTGCCCCGTGGCAGCGCGGGCGGTTTCATGTCAGACACTGGGGTTTGGGGGGATGCGATGAAATCTGGGGTCCTGCCCGCGCAAGCCCTGCGCCAGTTGATCCGCGACGGTGGCCTGTCCGGCAGCCCCGCGATCCGCGATGACCAGATCCAGCCTGCCAGCCTGGACCTGCGGCTTGGCCCGGTGGCCTATCGCGTGCGGGCCTCGTTTCTGGCTGGCAAGAACCGCAGCGTGGCCGACCGGCTGGCCGAATTCACCATGCACAAGGTCAACCTGGCCGAAGGCGCGGTGCTGGAAAAGAACTGCGTTTACGTGATTCCCCTGGCCGAAAGCCTTGCCCTGCCTGCCGGCGTGACGGCGGTGGCCAATGCCAAAAGCTCGTCCGGCCGGCTGGACCTTTTGACCCGCACGATCACCGACGGCGGAATCGAGTTTGACCGCATTCCCGAAGCCTACCGCGGCCCCCTGTATGCCGAGGTCTGCCCCCGCAGCTTTTCCGTGCTGGTCCGCGAAGGCCAGCGGCTGAACCAGATCCGCTTTCGGGATGGCCAGGCCGTGCTTGGCGACGCCGAGCTTGTGACGTTGCACGCAAAAGAGCCGCTGGTCACGGGCGAGGCCGTGATTTCCGAAGGTCTGGGCTTCTCGGTCGACCTGCGCCCCGCCACGGGCGATCTGGTCGGTTACCGGGCCAAGCCGCATGCCGGGGTGATCGACCTGGACCGGATCGGGCATTATCCCGTCGCCGACTTCTGGGAAGAGCTGCACAGCACCGATGGCCGAATCATCCTGGACCCCGGCGCCTTCTACATCCTTGTCAGCCGCGAGGCGGTGACGATCCCCCCCGACTATGCCGCCGAAATGGCGCCCTACCTGGCGATGGTGGGCGAATTCCGGGTGCATTATGCCGGGTTCTTCGATCCCGGGTTTGGCCATGCCGCCGCAGGGGGGACCGGATCACGTGGCGTGCTGGAAGTGCGCTGCCACGAAGCCCCATTCGTGCTGGAACATGGCCAGGTGGTCGGCCGTCTGGTCTATGAGCACATGAAGGAACGCCCGGAAACCCTTTACGGGGCTGGGATTTCCTCGAATTATCAGGGACAGGGGCTGAAGCTGGCGAAACAGTTCCGGATGGGCTGAACCGATTTCAAAAGAAATCGTACCGGAATTTTTGAAAATTCCGGGGCCCCGCATCACTGGTCCTCTATTTCAGGAACCGTCTGCCCAACCGTGCGGCTTTCTGCGCCTTTTGCGCCATCTGCTTGGCCGACTGCGCCTGTTTGCGTTCGGCCGGGGTCATGTCCTCGGGCGCCTTTCCCTTGCGGGCGGCATAGTCCACGCCGGTCTTGACCGCAGACCGGACGAACATCTTGGACAGCATGGTGATCAGCCGATTCCAGTCCATTCGCCGCTCCTAGTCTTCGAAAAGCTCACTTTGGCCGGTGGTGGCCTCGTCCTCATCGTCCGTCGCAGACTGACCGGGAAGCGGGCGATTGTCCAGCAGCCCCGCTGCGCGCAATTCCTTGAGCCCCGGCAGATCGCGGGCGGATTCCAGGCCGAAATGGTCCAGGAAGTGCTCGGTCACCACAAAGGTCACCGGGCGACCCGGGGTCATCCGGCGGCGGCCAAGGCGGATCCAGTCCAGTTCAAGCAACTGGTCGACCGTGCCGCGACTGACCGCAACCCCACGGATTTCCTCGATTTCCGCGCGCGTCACCGGCTGGTGATAGGCAACGATCGCCAAGGTCTCGATCGCCGCGCGGGACAGTTTGCGGGTTTCGACCGTTTCGCGGCGCATCAGGAAACCCAGGTCCGGCGCGGTGCGCAGCGCCCAGGCGTCGCCGACCTTCACAAGATTGACACCGCGCCCCTCGTAGCGCTTTTTCAGATGCACCAGCGCCTCGGCCGGGTCCGCGCCATGCGGCATCCGGCTGACCAGGTCCGCCACCGATACCGGCTCGGCGCTGGCGAACAGGATCGCCTCGACCATGCGTTCCTGTTCGCCCATCGGGGGGGCATCGAACAGCGTCTGTCCTTCGGGATCGGTCACGCGTCTCTCCGCCGCAGTTCGATGGGGGCAAAGGTCTCGCCCTGGCGGAGGGTCAGCTGGCCGCGCTTGGCCATCTCCAGCACGGCCGCGAAATGCGCCGCCGTCGCCGACCGACGCGCCATCGGGGTCACGTCCCAGCCTTCGGGCAGGAAGCTGGTCAGGGTGGCCCAGTCGCCGACATAGCCGATCAACCCGCGCATCCGGTCCAGCGCCTGCTCCATCGTATAGACATGTTCGCGGTCCAGCACGAAGGGGCGAAACTCGTCCTTGGTCCGGATCATCGCATAGGCGCGCATCAGGTCCAAGAGCGTCGCCGTGAAGGTGACCTTGCGGTGATGGGTCAGGTCTTCGGGCAGGCCCCGGGCAAAGAAGTCGCGGCCAAGCTGGTCGCGCGCCATCAACCGGGCCGCCGCATCGCGCATCGCCTGAAGGCGTTCCAGCTGAAACGCCAGGTGCGCGGCCAGGTCCTCGGCCGACGGTCCGTCGTCGCCGGGTTCGGGCGGCAAGAGCAGGCGCGATTTCAGGAACGCCAGCCAGGCCGCCATCACCAGATAATCCGCCGCAAGCTCGATCCGCAAACTGCGGGCCTGTTCGACGAAGCCCAGATACTGCTCGGCCAGTTGCAGGACCGAGATCCTGCGCAAGTCCACCTTCTGCGTGCGGCTAAGCGTCAAAAGCAGGTCCAGCGGCCCCTCGAACCCGTCCACATCGACGATCAGCGCCTCGGCGGCCAGCCGATCTGCGGGCGCGAGGCGCTCGGGCTCTTCCCAGGTGTCCGGTTCAGCCATCGGCCAGCGCCTTTCGCGCTGACGCCAGGTCCACCCCGACCACCGGCCGCGCCGCGATGACCGCCCGGGCGCGCGCCAGTGCGGCTGCCGTCATCTCGTCGGCAGCGGACGCCACGGCCTCCATCTCGGCCAGGTCGCCCTTGCAGTGCAGCGCGATGTCACACCCGGCGGCCAGACTGGCGCGGGTGCGGTCAGCCAGCGAGCCCTTCAGCGCCTGCATGTTCAGGTCATCGCTCATGAGCAGGCCCTGGAACCCGATCTCGTCGCGGATCAGGTCGATCATCTTCGGCGACTGGGTGGCAGGCAAGCCTGGATCAACCGCCGAAAACACCAGATGCGCGGTCATCGCCATCGGCAGGTCGGCCAGCGCCCGGAACGGCGCGAAATCCACCGCGCGCAATTCGTCAAGCGAGGCGTCGACCGTCGGCAGGTCCAGATGCGTGTCCAGATGCGACAGCCCATGCCCCGGCAGATGCTTCATCACCGGCAGGACTCCGCCCTCCATCAGCCCGTCCGCCACGACGCGGGCGATCAGGGCGACGGTCCCCGGGTCCGACCCATAGCAGCGGTTGCGCAGGAACGGATGCGTCCCGGGCCGCGCCACATCGGCGACCGGGGCGCAGTTCGCGTCGATCCCCACCGCCCGCAACTCGGCCCCGATCACCGCCATCCGCAGCCGCATCGCCCGGGCGGCGGCGGCAGGCGACCCCGCCCGCTCGACCGTGTCCAAGGGCGGGTCCCACTCTTGCCAATGAGGGCCGCGCAGGCGTTGCACCCGCCCCCCCTCCTGATCGACCAGCACCGGGGCATTCCGGCCCACCGCATCGCGCAGGTCGGTCGTCAGCCGCAGCACCTGATCGGGAGTGTCGATATTCCGCGCAAAAAGGATGAACCCGAACGGATCCGCGCCACGGTAGAACGCCCGTTCGGACGCCGACAGCCCGGTTCCGGCGCAGCCGAAGATGGTCGCGCCGCGACCCACGTTCATCGCTGCGGGACCGGGATGCAGGTGGCGTTCTGCGCGACAAAGGCCGAGCAGAACCGGCGGGCGTCGTCCTCGTCGTCAAAGCCATGCGCGCGCAACCGGTAGAAGGTGCGCCCGCCGCTTTCCGCCGGTTGCAGGACCATGCCCTTGGTCGCCATCAGGTCGCCGAACTGACCGCTCAGCCGCAGCCATTCCGCGGTCGCCTGGTCCGCCGTGTCAAAGGCCCCGAACTGCACCAGACGGGTGCCGACCGGGATAGATGCCGGGTCAACCGCATCCGGGACGGTCAGGGCGGTGGCGGTTTCCGGCCTTGCGGCGCGGGTTCCGGGCCGGGCCTTGGGGCGGGGCGACACGGTCATCGCCCCCTCGGGGACAGGATCGCTGACCACGACCGGCAGGGGGTCCACCGCAGCCTCGGCCAGGGTGACCTCGTCTGCGGGGATTTCGCCCAAGGCCTCGGCCAGGGCCGCGTCGATCGCCACTTCCGTCGGGCTGGCGCTTTCGACCGGCGGGGCCGCCGCCAATGCGACATCGGCCGCCCCGGTCTGCGGTGGCACCGCGGCCGCCGCCAGCGACGGGTCCAACGGCGACAGGCCTGCCAGCCCGGCGGTGTCTTCCTCGACCAGATCGACCGGGCGCGGCGCAAGGATCAGCTTTTCCGGCGGCGGGGCTGCCACGCCCACGGCGGCAACCTCGTTCACGGCCAGACCCTGATGATCGACGATTTCGCCACCGGGATCAGCCGGCGCGATCCGCATCGGACCTTCCAGCGCCTGAATCACCGGGACACCGCGCACATCGCGCACGGCCAGATTGTAGCCCCAGACCCCAAGCCCCACGACCAGCGCAAGCGACGCTGCCGCCCCCGCCAGTCGCGCAATGCGTTGTGCGCCAACCCGACGCGGGCCTGCGTCATAGGCGGCAGGAAAGCCGCCCCCGAGACCGT
>JAKQLM010000043.1 GCA_029567145.1 Pseudomonadota bacterium | reverse complement strand
TGGCCTGACAGATCCGGGTCAGGACCTGCGGCAGAAGATAGTTCGCGCAACCGTCAGGTGCCCCCAACCGGATCAGCCCGGTCAGCCCGCTTGGCCCGGACAGGCTTTCCACAGCGCTGGCGGTGGCACGCTCTGCCTCTTCCGCATGCGGGATCAGCCGCGCGCCTTCTTCGGTCAGGCCATAGCCTTGCGGCGATTTCACGAAAAGCCGGGTCTGGGTTGCGGCTTCCAGACGGGCAACCCGCCGTCCGACCGTCGCGGGATCGATCTTCAGCCGTTTGCCTGCCGCCGACAGGCTTTCCGTCCGCGCCACCGCCAGAAAGACGCGCAGGTCATCCCAATCCATTGCAACCTCATGTAGGGTGGGTGGAAGCGCCCATCCTATGACAGTCATGCAAAAATGCAAAACCCTTTTGGCATCTTGCGGCTTTGTCTGGCGTTTCCGCAATGATACGAACGCCGCAGCAAATTGGGAGGATTCCATGCAAGAGATCGGTCACTGGATCAATGGCAAGCTGGTTGCAGGCACGTCGGGCCGCTTTGCCGAGGTCATGAACCCCGCCACGGGCGAACAGCAGGCGCGCGTCGCGCTGGCCACGCTGGGCGAATTGGATCACGCGATCCAGGAAGCCGCAAAGGCGCAGGTTGCCTGGGCCGCCACCAACCCGCAGCGCCGCGCCCGCGTGATGATGGCCTTTGGCGCGCTGATCAACCGCGACATGGACAAGCTGGCCGAAATGGTCGCCCGTGAACATGGCAAGACCATCCCCGATGCCAAGGGCGACGTCCAGCGCGGCCTTGAGGTGATCGAGGTCTGCATGGGCGCGCCTGCCATGCTGAAGGGCGAGGCGATGGACTCGGCCGGCCCCGGCATCGACCTTTACGCCATCCGCCAACCGCTTGGCGTCGTTGCCGGAATCACTCCGTTCAACTTCCCCGCGATGATCCCGTTGTGGAAGATCGGCCCGGCGCTGTCTTCAGGCAACGCGATGATCCTGAAGCCGTCCGAGCGGGTGCCCTCGACCTCGCTTTACCTGGCCGAACTGCTGAAAGAGGCCGGTCTGCCGGACGGTGTGCTGCAGGTGGTGAACGGCGACAAGAGCGTCGTTGACGGCATCCTGGACCATCCGGTCATCCAGGGCGTCGGCTTCGTCGGATCGACCCCGATCGCG
>JAKQLM010000024.1 GCA_029567145.1 Pseudomonadota bacterium | reverse complement strand
GGCCTGATCATCGCCGAAGCCACCGACATTTCGCCGGATGCCAAGGGCTACTCCCTGACACCGGGCGTGCACAGCCCTGAGCAGATCGCCGGCTGGCGCCTGGTGACGGACGCAGTGCACGCGGCCGGCGGGCGGATCTTTCTGCAGATCTGGCATTGCGGGCGCATGTCTCACCCGGACCTGCGCGATGGCGCGCAGACAGTGGGGCCTTCGGCCGTCAGCTTTCCAGGGCAGATCTGGCTCGCCGGCGCCGACGGCAAGGGCAGGATGGTCGATTGCCCGACGCCCCGGGCCCTGGCAATCGAGGAAATCGCCCCCATCGTGGCGAACTTTCGCCAAGCGGCGCTCAATGCCATTGATGCCGGTTTCGACGGGGTGGAGATTCATGCAGCCAACAGCTATCTCATTGACCAGTTCCTGCGCACCACCTCCAACCAGCGCACCGACCAGTACGGTGGCACGCGCGAGAACCGGCTGCGCTTCCTGCTGGAAGTAACCGACGCGGTGTGTGAAGCCATTGGCCCCGCGCGAACCGGCGTGCGCCTGTCGCCGCGTAATCTGGCCCGCGGCATGGACTGCCCGGACAGCCTTCCGACCGCGCTGGAAGCCGCAGCCAAGCTGCATCAACGGGGGGTAGCCTACCTGCATTTCAACGAACCCGAGGAAAACCCGCCCAGTGCAGCCGCCGGGCAGTTCCGCCAGCAGCTCAGGGCGGTGTTTCCGGGCCCCGTGATCGTCGCCGGCGCCTACACGGCCGAACGCGCAAGTCGGGTACTGGCCAGCGGTGAAGCCGATCTGGTGGCCTTCGGGCGAGCCTTCATCGCTAACCCGGATCTCCCCACCCGTCTGCGCAACGGCGCCCCCCTCAACCCGCCGGATCCCGCCACCTTCTTTGGCGGCGACGCCCGAGGCTACCTCGATTACCCGGCCTGCCCCACCGAAGAGGTGCAGGAGGCCTGAGCTTCAACGGTGAGCGCAAGCCTGCGCCTGCCTGGCCCCTGATGGAGATCACACCTCCCGCCGCCCGCCCGCGGGTCACGATCCGCTGGGGGGCGAACACATCAAAGGGCAAAAACCCTTGGGACACGGGCGGCGTTCAGACCTGCGGCATTCAGGCAGGAACCCGGCTGTAACTGTAAGCCTGATCGACGGGATCGTTCCGCAGGCTTTCCCTAGACGGGCGTGCCGCCGTCCCGCGAACGGCTGCGGAGCCAGCGCAGCAGGGTGGAATACAAGCGGTCCGGCTCCACCGGCTTGGACAGAAAATCGTCCATGCCCACAGCCAGGCATTGGGCCCGGTCTTCAGCAAAGGCATTGGCGGTCATCGCGACGATGGGCAGGTTCCGTCCAGCCTCGAGGCGACGAATCCGGCGGGTGGCCTCCAGGCCATCCATCTCGGGCATCTGCATGT
>JAKQLM010000018.1 GCA_029567145.1 Pseudomonadota bacterium | reverse complement strand
AAAGCCGGATCAGCGTGGCCACGGAAGGCGAGGCTTGATCCCGTTCGATCTCGCTCAGGAAGCCTTGGGCGATGCCTACCCTGTCTGCGACTTGCGCCAACGTCAGGTTCAGCTCCTTGCGGCGCTGGCGCAGCATGGGGCCAATCTGGTGCGAAGTGGTCGCGGCCATCGGGTTGGCGGCGGGCGAGGCTAGGTCAGAGTTGGTCATGGCTGCGGCCATCCGTTCAGGTCAGGAACCGGTCGGCAAACCGGTACCAGGCAATGGACGGGGTCAGAAACCAAGGCGTACCAAAGTACAGGGGCCGGGTCTGGAATTGCAGTCCGTCCAGGGCCGTCGCGCCTTCGGCCCGGCCAAGGATCTTTTGCCCTGCCCGCATCCCGTAAAACAGCGACAACGAAACCCCGGACCCGCAATAGCCCATGGCATAGTGCAGCCCGTCCTGCACGCCGGTATGGGGCAGATGGTCGAAGGTATAGGCGACAAAACCGTTCCAGGCGTGGCTGACCCGGGTTCCCGAAAGCTGCGGAAAGACATCCAGCATCATCTGGTAAAGCCGGGGCAAGGTGCGGGTCGGGTCGGTTTCCATCAGCGCCGCGCGCCCGCCAAAGATCATCCGTCTGCCTTCTGGCGACATCCGGAAATAGATCACCACCTTGCGGGTATCGACCACCATCCTGCCGTTGGGGATCAGCTTGGCGGCAACCTCGGGTGGCAAGGGGTCGGTGGCCAGCATATAGCTGCCAATCGGGATCACCCGCCGCTGCATCCAAGGCGACAAGGGTCCGGTGTAGCCGTTGGTGGCAATCAGCACCTGCCGTGCGGCGATGGTCGTGCCGCCGACCGCGACCGTGAATCCGCCCCCGTCGCGTTGAATGCCGGTCACTTCGCAACCGCCTTGAACGGATACTCCCAAGCCTTCAGCCACGCGCAGAAGACCGGCATGCAGCTTGGCCGGCTGCACCGCCCCGGTATTCAGCGAGACGGCCCCGCCGAAATAGCGGTCT
>JAKQLM010000013.1 GCA_029567145.1 Pseudomonadota bacterium | reverse complement strand
TCGGCATAGTGGATCGCGGGGGCGAGGACGTCGGCCAAGGGCAGGCGACCGTGGTCGGCATTCAGGCGGCAGAAGGCGTCGACGGCACCGGGCAGGGTGACGGCGTCGATGCCTTGAATCGGGATTTCGGTCAGGCCACGGGCGCGAAGGGCCGCAGAATCAAGCCCTTTTGGCGCGCGGCCCGAGCCGTTGAGGGCAAGGATGTCTTCGGACCCGGCGGGTTTCACCAGGACAAAGCAGTCGCCGCCGATCCCGGTCATCTGCGGTTCGGCAATCCCAAGGACCAGCGCCCCGGCGATGGCGGCGTCGGCGGCGTTGCCACCTGATTTCAGAACCTCGATCGCGACTTGTGCGCCAAGGGGATGCGAGGTCGCGCAGATGCCGTTCTGCGCATAGGTGGCCGAGCGTCCGGGCAGATGAAAATCACGCATCGCGGGTCCTTGCAGGTTTGGCCGCAGGAAGGGCGGCGTCCTGACAACCCTATGATGGGGTCTGGGGAAATGCCAAGGGGGCAGCAGCGCGGATCGGGGGTGACTGAGCCTGTTGGCGCATGGGCAAGCGCAGGGACGAAGATCAGACCGGAATCACGAACTGCAGCCGGTTCTGCCCATCCTTGCGCTGATAGGTCAGGCCCTGCGTCAGCGACCGGATCAGGTACCAACCAAAGCCACCTTCGGGAAGGTCTTCCTGTGGCAGGACCCCGACAGGCGGGCTGCCCCCCGGCATTTCGCGGCCCCTGTCGGCAATCCGGCATTCAAGCCCCGCCGGGATCGCCGCAAGCTGGATAAGGATATCGCCCGGGCCGCCGGAATAGGCATGTTCGGCGATGTTGTTCAAAGCCTCGGCCAAGACGATTTCCGCCGTCGCGCGGTGGTCGGCGGACAGGGCCGCGAATGGACCGCTTGCCACAATCCGCGCCAGTCCGGCACGGACGGCAACGGGATCGGCGGCAAGGGTCAGCCGGAAGGTGGTGTCGGGAAAGATGTCAGCCGCCAGTGCCATA
>JAKQLM010000009.1 GCA_029567145.1 Pseudomonadota bacterium | reverse complement strand
GGTGATCGAACTGTTCGAGGAGTTCGGCTTTACCGTCGTCGGGGTAGAGGACGTGGCCCCGGCCCTGCTGCCGGGGGCGGGAGTGCTGGCGGGCACGGTCTCGGCGCGGGATGAGGCGGACGCCATCCGGGCAGCGGCGATTGTTACGGCACTGGGCGCGGTCGACGTGGGGCAGGGGGCTGTCGTGGTGCAGGGCCTCTGCCTTGGGGTCGAGGCACTGCCGGGGACGGATGCGCTATTGGCGCAAGTGGCCGGAGTCACCGATTTGCGGCCAGACCCGGCGCGGGGAAAAGGCCTGTTCTTCAAAGCCACGAAGCCCGGCCAGGACCGCCGGATCGACCTGCCGACCGTCGGGCCGGACACGCTGCGCAGAGCGGCGGCGGCAGGCCTTGGGGGCGTGGTTTTCCAGGCCAAATCGGTGATCTGCCTTGATCTTGCAGAAATGAAGCATCTCGCCACGGAGGCGGGCCTGTTCCTCTGGGCGCGGGAATGAAGCTTTTCCTCATCGCGGGCGAGCCTTCGGGCGACCGGCTGGGGGCGGCACTGATGGCCGGCCTTGAAAAACTGACACAGGTCGAGTTTGACGGAGTAGGCGGGCCGCTGATGCAATCCGAAGGGATGGCCAGTCTTTTCCCGATGGAAGAGTTGTCCATCATGGGCATCGCCGAGGTACTGCCGAAGTATTTCCCGCTGAAACGCCGCATTCGCGAGACGGCAGAAGCCGCACTTGCTTCGGGCGCTGACGCTTTGATCACCATTGACAGCCCCGATTTCTGTTTGCGGGTGGCGGCACTGGTCAAGGCGGCGCGACCGGACTTCCGCACGATCCATTATGTCGCGCCTTCGGTCTGGGCCTGGCGACCGGGTCGGGCGGCCAAGATGGGGCGCGTGATCGACCATGTTCTGGCCCTTCTGCCGTTCGAGCCGCCTTACATGACAGCTGCGGGCATGACCTGCGATTTCGTCGGGCATCCGGTGGTGGCCGAACCCCTGGCGACCGAGGTCGAGC
>JAKQLM010000004.1 GCA_029567145.1 Pseudomonadota bacterium | reverse complement strand
CTACCTGGGCTTTGCGCTGATCCTGATCCTGGCCGCCGTCTGGCTGGGCCTGTGGTTTGCCGAACGCCTGTCGCGGCCCGTTGGACGTCTGGCCGGGGCCGCCGAACGGGTCGGCGGCGGCGATCTGGACGTGCAGGTGACGGAAGAGGATGGCGACGACGAAATCGCCTCGCTTGGTCGGCTGTTCAACCAGATGACCCGGCAGTTGAAGGGCCAGCGGCAGGCGCTGGTCGACGGCCACACCCAGACCGAGGCCCGCCGCCGCCTGTTCGACTCCGTCCTGTCCAGCGTCACCGCCGGGGTGATCGGGCTGGACAGCGACGGCGACATCGACTTTGTGAACCGCGCCGCCGAAAAGCTCTTGGATTTCGCCGACGGCCAGTCCGACATTCCGCTTGCAGCAGCCGTCCCGGAATTTGCCGCCCTGTTCGACCGGCTTCGCGCAGGCACCGGCAACGCCGTCCAGGAAGAGATTCGCCTGACCCGCAAGGGCAAGCTGGAAAGCCTGTTGGTCCGCGTCTCCACCCGCCGCAGCGAGGACGGCGATCTGGAGGGCTACGTGGTCGCCTTCGACGACGTGACCGACCTAGTATCAGCGCAGCGCATGGCCGCCTGGGGCGATGTGGCCCGCCGCATCGCGCATGAAATCAAGAACCCGCTGACCCCGATCCAGCTGTCCGCCGAACGCATCAAGCGCAAGTTCGCCACCCAGGTCCGCGACCATGAGGATCTGGAGCAATACACCGACGTCATCATCCGCCAGACCGGCGACCTGCGGCGGATCGTCGACGAATTCTCCAAATTCGCGCGGATGCCCGAACCCGACCGCCGCGATTGCGATCTGGCGGAACTGTTGCGCGGCGCGGTTCTTCTGCAGGAAAACGGGCAGCCGACAGTCCGCTTCTCCAAATCGATCCCGCGCGACCCGCTGGTCCTGGAACTGGACGCCACCATGATCGGTCAGGCCCTGACAAACCTGATCAAGAACGCTGGCGAAGCCATTGAAGCCTATCAGGAAAAGTCAAATCCTACCGCCTTCGTCCCGGAAATCCGCATCACGCTGCACTCTGACGACAGCGAAGCGGTGATCCGCATCATGGACAACGGCACCGGCCTGCCGCCCGACCGTGCGCGGCTGTTCGAACCCTACGTCACCACCCGCGACAAGGGCACTGGCCTTGGCCTGCCCATCGTCAAGAAGATCATCGAGGAACACGGCGGCACGCTTGCCCTGCTGGATGCCCCGACCTTCGACGGCAACGACCATCCCGGCGCGCTGGCCGAAATCCGTCTGCCCCGCGCCTCCCGCCGCCGCCCCCGATCCCACGTTCCCCCGGAAGTTGCCACCCAGGGGCAAGGAGCCTAAGCCATGAGCATTCTTATCGTAGACGATGAACAGGACATCCGCGAACTGGTCGGGGATATCCTGCGCGACGAAGGCTATGCGGTCCGCCTGGCCGCCAATTCCGACGATTGCCTGGCCGCGATCAACTCCGAGCCGCCGTCGCTGATGATCCTGGACATCTGGCTGAAAGACAGCCGGATGGACGGGATCGACATCCTCAAGACGGTGAAACGCGACAACCCGGATGTGCCGGTCGTCATCATCTCGGGCCACGGCAACATCGAAATCGCCGTCGCCGCGATCAAGCAGGGCGCCTATGACTTCATCGAAAAGCCGTTCAACATCGATCAACTGATGGTCGTCGTCGCCCGGGCAATGGAAACCTCACGCCTGCGCCGCGAAAACCAGGAACTGCGCCGCCGCGATGTCGCCTCGGCCGACATGCTGGGAAATTCGGCCGCTTTCAAGGGGTTGAAGGCCAATCTTGACAAGGTGACCAAATCGAACGGTCGGGTGATGCTGACCGGCCAGCCGGGGTCGGGCAAGGAAATGGCCGCGCGCTATATCCACATGCACTCCAACCGCGCCTCGGCGCCGTTCATCACCGTATCCTCCGCCTCGATCGAGCCCGAACGGATGGAAGAGGTCCTGTTCGGCCGCGAAACCGCTGACCGCGGGGTCGAACACGGCCTGCTGGAACAGGCGCATGGCGGCGTGGTCTATTTCGACGAAGTGGCCGACATGCCGCTGGGAACCCAGGGCAAGATCCTGCGCGTGCTGACCGAACAGCAATTCACCCGTGCAGGCGGCACCGACAAGGTCCGCGTTGATCTGCGCGTCATCTCCTCGACCTGCCGCGACCTGCGCACCGAAATCGGACTGGGCCGCTTTCGGCAAGAGTTGTACGATCGGCTGAACGTGGTCCCGATCCCGGTCCCGTCGCTGGCCGAACGGCGCGAGGATATTCCCGATCTTGCCCGCCACTTCATCGACTGGTTCCACAAGACCCAAGGGTTGCCGGTCCGCAGCCTGACGCCGGAAACCGAAACCATGCTGCAGACGATGCCCTGGCCCGGCAACATCCGCCAGTTGCGCAACGTGATCGAACGCATCCTGATCCTGGGCGAAGGCACCGGCCCGATCGACGCCACCGAACTTCCCGGTGCCGAAACCAAGCCCGAGGCCGAGGGCGGCTTTGCTCTGGGCGGGGCCATCGTTACGCTGCCGCTGCGCGAAGCGCGCGAGCTTTTCGAACGCGAATACCTCTTGACCCAGATCAACCGCTTTGGCGGCAACATCAGCCGCACCGCCAGCTTTGTCGGCATGGAACGCTCGGCCTTGCACCGCAAGCTCAAGTCGCTGGGCGTGGTCGGCAACGCGCGCGGGATGGGGCGCGGGTTCGCCGACTATGACGAACAGGCCTAGGACAGGGCGCTTCGGTTGACCCTGCCGGGGCGATCTGACATGCAAGACAGCGGCGACAGGTCGCGGGGATCTCGATGAAAGTCATCATCTGCGGGGCGGGCCAGGTCGGTTGGCAGATCGCGCGGCATCTGGCGGGCGAAAAGAACGACGTGACGCTGGTCGACATGAATGCCGATCTCGTGCGCCGGGCGACCGACACGCTGGACGTGCAGGGCGTGGTCGGCTTTGCCAGTCACCCCGACGTCCTGGAAAAGGCCGGGGCGCGCGACGCCGACATGCTGATCGCCGCCACACATTCCGACGAGGTGAACATGGTCACCTGCCAGGTGGCCCAGTCGGTCTTCAACATCACAAGGAAGATCGCCCGCATCCGGGCGCAGAACTATCTGGACGCGCTCTATGGCGACCTGATGAACCAGGACCGCCTGGCCATCGACGTGGTGATCTCTCCGGAACGCGAGGTGGCCGAGGCCGCCCTCCAGCGCCTGGCCGCGCCCGCGACCTTTGACACCGAAAGCTTCATGGGCGGCCGCGCGCAGCTTCTGGGCCTGCAACTGGACGAGGATTGCCCCGTCCTGAACACGCCCCTGCGCCAGCTGAACGAACTTTTCTCCACCCTCCGCGCGATCGTCGTGGGCGTCCGGCGCGAGGAACGGCTTTTCGCTCCCGATCCCGGCGACCAGCTACTTGCCGACGACCAGATCTACGTCTTTACCCATATCGAGGACGTCAACCGCGCGCTGGAAATCTTTGGCAAGAAAACGAAAAAGCAGGAACGGGTGGTCATCGTCGGTGGCGGCAACGTGGGCCTGGCCGTCGCCCGCGCGCTGGAAGCGCGGACCGACCGCGTGCGCGCCAAGATCATCGAGAAAGACCGCGCCACGGCCGAACAGGCCGCCGATGCCCTGCAACGCACCATCGTGCTGAACGGCGACGGGATGGATATCGACCTTCTGATGGAAGCCTCCATCGACCGGGCCGATGCCGTCCTTGCCGTGACCGACGATGACAAGACCAACCTTCTGGTCGCCGTCCGCGCCAAGCAGGCCGGGTGCCAGATGACCATCGCCTTGGTCAACGATCCCACGCTTGCGCCGCTCATGGCCCCCTTGGACATCGACGCCTACATCAACCCGCGCGCCACCACCGTCAGTTCCATCCTGCGTCACATCCGCCATGGCCGGGTCCGCGCCGTCTATTCCATCGGCGACGCCGAGGCCGAGATGATCGAGGCACAGGTCCTGTCCACCTCGCCGCTTTCGGGCCGCCTGGTCCGCGACATCGCGTTTCCCGAAGGCGTCCTTGTCGGCGCGGTGCTGAAGGGCGACAAGGTGCAAAAGCCCACCGGCGATCTGCGCATCGACCCCGGCGACGTGATCGCGCTCTTTGCCATGGCCAAGGACGTGCCCGAGGTCGAGCGCCTCTTGCAGGTCTCGATCGACTTCTTCTGACATGCGCGCGCGGCTGGCGGAACTGCCCCTGCTTGTGGTCCTCCTGGGCCTGACCGGGCTTCTGGCGCTGATCCCGGCGCTGCATGCCTTGTCGGTCGACAATCACGAACTGGCGCGGGCCTTCTTCTACTCCGGTCTGCTTTTGCTGATCGTGACCGTGATGATCGGCATCGCCACCGCAGGGTATTCCCCCCGGGACGCCGCGCGCAGCCTCCTGGCGGCCTTTGTCGGGGCCTATGCCGTGCTGCCGGTGGCCATGGCGCTGCCGATGCTGGAAGCGATGCCCGACACCAGCTTTCTCAACGCCTGGTTCGAGATGATCTCCTCGTTCACCACCACCGGGGCCAGTGGCTATCCGGCGGACCGGCTGGCCCCGTCGGTCCATCTCTGGCGCGCGCTGGTCGGCTGGTTCGGCGGCTTCTTCACGCTGCTGGCCGCCTATGCCATCCTGGCCCCACTGAACCTTGGCGGGTTCGAGGTCGCCTCGGGCCGGGTCGCAGGGCGCGGCGTCGGCGGGACGGCCCAGGTCGCCCGGCCGGATGAAACCTCGGACCGGCTGACCCGCTTTGCCCTGCGCATCCTGCCGGTCTATGCCGCCCTGACGCTGATCCTGTGGGTCGGGCTTCTGACGCTGGGCGAAAGCGGCATCAGTGCCGTGATTCATGCCATGGGAACGCTGTCCACCTCGGGCATCTCGGGCCAGACCTCGCTTGGCGCCGGCGGGGCCGGCATTCCCGGAGAGATGCTGATCCTGGCCTTCCTGGTCTTTGGCATCACCCACCGCGCCTTTCCCGGCCTGGCCCGGTCACGCACCCGCGCGCCGCTTCTGGCCGACCCCGAACTGCGGCTGGCTGCCCTGGTCGTGTTGGCCGTCACCGGCCTCTTGTTCCTGCGCCATTTCTTTCTGGCGGCCTCGGCCCCGGTCGACGGCCAGACCGGCACGGTTCTTGCATCGCTCTGGGGCATCCTGTTCACCGCCACCTCGTTCCTGACCACCACCGGCTATGTCTCGTCCGACTGGCTGACGGCGGAACAATGGTCGGGCATCGGCACGTCGGGCATGGTGCTGATGGGGCTGGCGATCCTGGGCGGCGGTACGGCCACCACCGCCGGGGGGGTGAAACTCCTGCGGGTCTACGCGCTCTTGCGCCATGGCGAACGCGAGCTGGACCGGATCATCCACCCCAGCTCGGTCGGCAAGGGCGGCCCCGGGATTCGCCGCATCACCGGCGAAGGCGCGCAGATCGCCTGGGTCTTCTTCATGATGTTCGGCATTTCCATCGCGGTTGTCGTGTCGATCCTGACCCTTCTGGGCGTCGATTTCGAATCCGCGCTGGTCCTGTCCTTGGCCTCGCTGACCACGACCGGCCCGGTGGCCGAGCTTGGCACCGTCGAGCCGATCCTGCATGGCGGCCTTGGCGATCCGGTCAAGGTCACGCTTGGCCTTGCGATGGCCGTCGGACGGCTGGAGACGCTGGCCCTGCTGGCCCTGCTCCTTCCCGGGGGGCGCCGCCGATAAGGTTTCCGACCGATCCGATAAGCGCCTGATTTTTGCGCTGGAATCTCCCGGAAAGCCGCTTCATACTTGAAAAAGGACCGTCCTGTGGCGGTGACAACAGGGCGAACGCGGGACCACCCTCCCGAAGCGACAGTGAAGCGATAGAAAAACAAGGCAAAAAACCAATGGCCGCCGACAAGCAAAACCTGCAAGACGCCTTTCTGAACCATGTCCGCAAGGCGAAGGTTCCAGTAACGATCTTCCTGATCAACGGGGTCAAACTGCAGGGTGTGATCACCTGGTTTGACAACTTCTGCGTGCTGTTGCGCCGTGATGGCCAGTCGCAGCTGGTCTACAAGCACGCGATTTCCACCATCATGCCGGGCGCACCAATCAGCCTCTACGAAGGGGAAGACTGATCTCCCAGGTTCCGCAGGACGACGACGAACCGCTGCCCGACCGGGCAGGGCAGCGCCTGCGTGACACCGCAGCGGCACCGACCCGTGCCTTCGTGCTGCATCCCGCGCTGAAGTCGGCCAATGCCCGCCGCCTGCCCGAACATGGCCTGGCCGAGGCTGTGGCCCTGGCCGCCGCCCTGCCGGAACTGGACGTCCGCGGCTCCGAGGTCGTCAAGCTGGCCCGGCTTCATCCCGGCACGCTGATCGGCTCGGGCAAGCTGGCCGACCTCAAGACCCGGTTCCACGACGACGGAATCGAACTGGTGCTGGTCGATGGCTCCGTCTCGCCGGTGCAACAGCGCAACCTGGAAAAGGAATGGGGCGTCAAGCTTCTGGACCGCACCTCGCTGATCCTCGAGATTTTCGCCGACCGCGCCCGCACCCGCGAAGGGGTGCTGCAGGTCGAACTCGCCGCGCTCAGCTACCAGCGCACCCGCCTGGTCCGCGCCTGGACCCACCTTGAACGCCAGCGCGGCGGCTTCGGCTTTGTCGGTGGCCCCGGCGAAACGCAGCTTGAGGCTGACCGCCGCGCGATCGACGATCAGGTGATCCGGCTGAAGCGCCAGCTGGACCGGGTGGTGAAAACGCGCGAGCTGCACCGCGCCTCGCGCCGCAAGGTGCCGTTCCCGCTGGTGGCGCTGGTCGGCTATACCAACGCCGGAAAATCCACCCTCTTCAACCGGATGACCGGGGCCGAGGTGCTGGCCAAGGACATGCTCTTTGCCACGCTTGACCCCACGATGCGCGGCGTCGTGCTGCCGTCAGACACCGCGGGTCCGGGCCGCAAGATCATCGCCTCGGACACCGTGGGCTTCATCTCGGACCTGCCGACGCAACTGGTCGCCGCCTTCCGCGCCACCCTGGAAGAGGTGCTGGAGGCGGACCTCATCCTGCATGTCCGCGACATCAGCCACCCCGAAACCGCCGAACAGGCGCAGGACGTGACTGAAATCCTCGCCTCGCTGGGCGTCAAACCCTCGGTCCCGGTGATCGAGGTCTGGAACAAGCTGGACCTCGTCGATCCCGCAGCCCGCGCGGCCCTGGCGCTGGGGGCTTCTGGTCGCGACCGCGTCTTCCCGGTGTCCGCCCTGACCGGCGAAGGGGTGGACGGGCTTCTTGCCGCCATCGCCCAGGCCTTTGACGAGGCGAAGACCGATCTGACCCTGACCTTGCCCTTCACCGAAGGCCGCAAACGCGCCTGGCTGCACCAGGAAGGCGTCGTGACCTCGGAAACGCAGACCGACGACGGCTACAGCCTGACCCTGCGCTGGACCGCCCGGCAGGAAAAACGGTACCGCGACCTGTAACCAGGCGATTTCTTTGAAGAAATCGCGCCGGAGCCTTCAAAGGCTCCGAACCGGACTTTTTGAAAAGTCCGGTGCCCGGTCCGGACGCCGCAGCGCCAGATAGACGCTGTCGCACCATTCGTCGCGCCATTGCATCGTCCGTTCCGCCCGACCGGTCTCGACAAACCCCAGCTTTGCCAGCACCCGCAAAGACGCCGCATTGCGCGGGTCCACCTCTGCCGTAAGCTCTGCCATGTCATGCGCGGCGAAAAGATGCGCCACCGCCGCCGCCATCGCCTCGACCGCCAGCCCCTTTCCCCAATGATCGGGATGCACCAGATAGCCGACCTCCGGCAGCCGCCAGGCCCCGGCCTTGCCGATCACCCGGCCCTGATGCTCGATCAGGAAATCGTCGCTTTCGGCCCCCGCCTCGACCATGCTGGCCAGCCAGATCCGGGTCGCCTCCGGGGTCTCGTGTTCCGGCGTGGACCAGTAGCGCATCGCCGCCGGGTGCGACAGCATGGCATGGACCGCGTCCAGGTCGGCCATCGTCGCCCGGCGCAGGGTCAGCCGTGCGGTCCGCAGGATCATTCGGCCGGGCTCAGCCGCATGACCCCCGCCGCCGCCGCGCGGGCAAGGTCGGGGTCCAGCGACATCGGGATGTATTCGCCGCGCCGCCACAGTTCGCCCAGGTCGTCATAGTGCCGCGACAAGGGATGCCCCGACTGGCCCGTCGCCGTGATGAAGACCGAGCTGTCGGGGTCGGCAAAGTCATACACCCCCCGGAACCCCGCCGAATGCACGTTCTGATAGGGCTCGTCCCCGGTTCCCCGCGTGACACCGCGCATCAGCGTGTCGCTGCCGCCGCTGGTCGATTGCCGGATGTTCACGAAATACCGCAGGAACGGCACATCGCCCAGCACCGGATGGTCATGCGTCGCCTGGTGCGCGTCGCCCCAGCGCCAGCTTTCCAGGTTCGGCCCGTACTTTTCCGTCAGCTCCAGCAGAGCATCGTCCAGCGCGATCCGGCTCAGGTCGCTGCAGCTTTCCACCACCGCCGACTGGATCACGTCACACCAGGCCGAAGCCCCCGCCACGTTGCGATAGACCCGCTCGATGAACACGGGCGAGACTTGCGTGAAACTGTCCGCCATTGCGCCAAGTTCGTCGCGGATCAGCCGGTCCATCAGCGCCCGCATCCAGGCCTCGGCGATCAGCGGTTCCGGCAGATGCTCGTTCATCTCGCCGTTCCATTCCGCCAGAAGCTTCAGCGCCCGCTGCCGCAGATGGTCCGGCGTCCCCTCGGCCGCCGCCTCGCCGGTGAACCACAGGTCCGCCCCGATCAGTGGCAACAACGCTCGCGCCGTGGGGTTCACCGTGTCCAGTTGCGCCTCGATGAAACTTTCGCGGGTATGCACCTCGCGCGCTTTCATCAGCGTCAGCCAGCGCTGGATGCGCTGCGTGTCGCCCCAGTCGAAACTGACATGCAAGGGGTAGGGCCGGTCCACCGTCTTGTTGTTGGTGTTGCCCAGAAGCCCCGACTCGGGGTTCACGAACCGCGGGTTCTCCTCATAGGGCAGCATGCCCTTGAACCCCGCCGCAGGGTCTGCGCCCAGGACCGGCAGCCGGCCCTTGCCCGGGTTGCCCACATCCCGCGCGGGCATCCGCCCCACGACCTGCAGCGCGATCCCGTTCGCATCCGCCAGCATCAGGTTCTGCGCCGGGGCGACATGCAGCCGCCCGGCCTCCAGCGCCTCGGCGACCGTGCCCGCGCGCATCAGCCGCATCGCGCCGGACATCGACGTGTCGTCCCCGGCCAGCGCCGTCCAGGCCAGCGCCGCGACATGCCCGCCCGGCGTGATCGTGCCCAGATCGAAATGCCCGCCCGACAGGATCGGGCCGTTCCGCGACCAGCGCAGGGTCAGCGTCACCGGGTCGGCGTCCTTGACCGTGATGATCGACTGGCGGCTGTCAAACGCCGCCCAGCCGTCGGGGGTGCGGTATTCCTCGGGGTTGGCGGGGTTCAGCTCTTCGATCAGCACGTCCTGATCGTCGACATAGGCCGTGGTCAGCCCCCAGCCCAGCCGGTCGCTGCGCCCGACCAGCACCACCGGCACCCCCGGGATCGTGCCGCCGATCACGCCGCCCGACTGCAACTCCAGCCGGGCCAGATACCAGATCGTCGGCGCGGTCAGCCCCAGATGCGGATCGTTGGCCAGAAGGCTGCCGCCCG
>JAKQLM010000804.1 GCA_029567145.1 Pseudomonadota bacterium | reverse complement strand
GCGGCATCCTCGAACGGCAGGCGTTTCGATTCCTCGTCCGCCGGGGTGTGAAAGGACGAGATGATGTCGATCGACCCATCCGCCACGGCGGCGACCATGGCCAGCCGGTCCACCTCGGAGCGCAGGGGCGGGGTGAACTTGAAGAAGGTGCGGTAATCGCCGACGTCGAATTCGTTCAGCGTCAGGTGGTGGATCGAGGTTCCGGCGGTGACATCCAGCCCGGCGGCCTTGGCGCGGGCCAGGGCGGGCAGGGATTTCGCCGTGGTGATCTGGTCGGCGTGGTAGCGCACGCCGGTCAGCTCGACCAGGGCAAGGTCACGCTCCAGCCCCATGCGTTCGGCCATGGGGGAAACGGCGGGGATGCCGCGCAGGGACGCGAACTTGCCCGAGGTGGCGGAAGCCCCGGCGGACAGGCCCGGGTCTTGCGGGTGGCCCACGACAAGCGCGCCCAGCGATCTCGCATAGGCCATGGCGCGGGTCAGGGCCTTGGCCTCGGTCGAGACACGGAAGACGTCGGTGAAGGCAATCGCCCCGGCGTCGCGGAGAAAGCCGATCTCGACCATCTCGCGGCCGTCGCGGCCTTTGGTCAGGGCGGCCATGTGGCGGATGCGGACCGGGCTTTCGGTGGCGCGGCGGGTGACGAACTCCAGCGTTTCGGGCGTGTCGATGGCGGGATGCGTGTCGGGCCGGGCGATGATCGTGGTGACACCGCCCGCCGCCGCCGCCTGCCCGGCCGAGCCAAAGCTTTCGCGGTGCCGCTCACCCGGTTCGCCGATCTTGACGCCAAGGTCGACGATGCCGGGGGCCAGACACCTGGCCCCGCAGTCAACCAGCGTCGCGCCCTTGGGGGCCTTTTCGTCACGCGACAGGATCAGCCCGTCGCGGACGGTCAGGCTGCCGGGGGCGTCGGTCCCGGCCTCGGGGTCGATCAGGCGGGCGTTGGTGAAGTGGAGCATCATGCTTGCGACATGTCCTTTGCGGGATCAAGGGCGCGGACCCGGTCATGGAAGACAAGGTGCAGGGCGTCGAATTGCCGGACAAGCCAGTCGTGCTGTTCGGCCCAGGTGGCGGGGTCAGAGACGTCGGGCCATTTGCGTTGCAGGAAAATGCGCCGGTCGCTGGACGAGTCATCGTACCAGGTCAGCGGCTGGCCAAGGGCCGTCTCGATCGCCGCTCGATCGGCCTGCAAGGCCAGGAACCGCGCCTGTGCGCGCGGGCCGGTCAGATAGACCTCGGCCCGGGCCCAGTTTTCCCGGCGGTTCAACGAGGCATAGAGGTTGACGCCGGTCTTGCCCAGGCCATGCACCAGCCAGTTCTGCGCCAGGGGCTTCACCGCCCGGACGCGGCCCTTGCGGCTGTCCAGAAGCTCGCCAAAGCGGGTCCAGTAGTCCAGCAGCATCTGGCGGGCCGGGGTCAGGTTGCCATCTTCCGACAGGATACGCGCCTCGGTCGCGCGGCGGGCCCAGTCGTTCGGTTCCACCACCACATTGAAGCGGGGGGCGGGCAGGCTGTCGCCGATGCGCCAAAGCTCGATCTCGATGGCGAAGAAGCGGCAGCCGTCGGTGGACAGCCCGTTCAGCCAGTCCAGCGCGGCGCGGTGTTCGGCGCGGATGGTTTCGCCGATCAGCACCACCGTCTTGGCCTTGAGACCGCTGGCATAGGTCAGGATCTTGCCCAGATGCGAATGGTCGGACTTGCCGAACTGGTTTTCGATCAGGACCAGCGCATCCTCGCCGCCGCCGGTTTCGCGGCACAGGATGTCAGCGTGATAGCCGCTGCCGGGCAGGGGAACCTCGGTGCCAAGATGCTCCAGCCCCTCGGGGCCAAAGCCGATGGCGGACGACAAGAGGGCAAGGTTGTCATCCTTGGCCAGCCAGGGCGTGAAGGCCGATTCCTCGCCCGGCCAGATGGACCGGATGCGGTCGATGCGTTCCAGCCGTCCCAAAGTGGTCATGCGGTCCCCGCCCCGATGTCGCCCGTCTGAATCTGCCGGATCATCCGCATCACCGCGTCGCCGTCGGGGATCAGGTCAAACCCGGTGCGGGTATGCGTCTTGTCGCCGTCGCTGTCCACCTGAACCTCGGTCGCAAAGCGGATCGAGGCTTCGTTTCGCGCGGGGCGGCCCGGATGAAAGTCGGCGACGAAGGGTCGGGTGATCAGCGCAAAGCCCAGCAGGAACAGGTCGCCAAGGCTGGTAACGATGCCGCACGGAGTGATGCGCAGGCCGGTCGCGGGCTGGCCGGTCCACATCAGCCGGTCGCCGGGGTCCAGAAAGTCGTCCCAGCGGTCCATCGGTCACCGCATCGCCAGCAGGACGGCCACAAGGCCGGTCAGCAGGAGGGCCGCGCCCAGGATCAGGAAGGCACGGGGCAGGGGCGTCCCGGACGGCACGGCTGGACCTGCCGTCAGCGTGCCCTGCGCCATGGCCGAAGGCAGGGGGTCAAAGTGGATGGGCGTGGGGGTCTCGGCATAGGTGCCGATCAGCGTCAGGCGTGGGTCAAGGATCAGCGTGGCGGGCAGGTCGGTCAGCGCGCCGGGAAACAGGACCAGCACCGGGCCGGTCTGGGCCTGCAGCCGGGCGCGGTCGGGGTCGATCTGCGCGGCGGGGATGTTGCCGCCTTCGGCG
>JAKQLM010000789.1 GCA_029567145.1 Pseudomonadota bacterium | reverse complement strand
CTGTCGGTCTCCAGGATCAGCCGGTCCAGCGGCGCGCGCGCAAAGATGTCGCGCAGGTCCTGGCTTTTCGGGAAGGCGGCGATGCCTGAAATCGACAGGGTGAAGCCCATCTCCAGCCCCGCCTCGGCCAGCCGGGGGCCCGAGGAAAAACAGTGCATGACGCAAGCGTAAGGGGCCTTGGCCAGGCCCTCGGCCAGGATCGTTTCCATGTCCTGATCCGCGTCGCGGGAATGGATGATCAAGGGCAGGCCGGTCAGTTGCGCGGCCTGGATATGTAGGCGCAGGCTGGTCTGCTGAATCGCCTTGCTGTCGGCGGTGTAGTGGTAATCAAGGCCGGTCTCACCGATGCCGACAAATTTTGGATGCTGGGCGAGGGTGACCAATTCCTCAACCGTTGCAAGGGGTTCGTCGGCGGCATGCATCGGATGCGTGCCTGCGGCGTAGAACACCTGGGGGTGCGCCTCGGCCAGGGCGCGGACGCCTGGTTCGCTGCGCAACCGGGTGCAGATCGTGACCATCCGGTTAACCCCGGCGGCACTGGCGCGGGTCAGGATCGCCTCACGGTCGGCGACGAGATCGGGGAAATCGAGGTGACAGTGGCTGTCGACCAGATCGGGCAGGGGAAGGGACATGCGGGTTACCTTTGGGCGAGGCTTCCCGCCGTCTCGTCGACCTTCAGGAGCATATCCATCAATAGCGCGGCAGGGTCAAGGTTGACCGCCTTGCCCCGCCGGGCGCGCGAGGAAAGCGTCTGTGCAAGGTCCGCCCATGCGCGGGCGGCGGTGGGGTTTGGCGACAGGCGGAGCAGGAGTTGGGCTTCCTGGGGGGCGGCCTCGGGCGGGGTCTGGCCAGTCGCGCCGCGACGAGCCATGCGGGCGAGGAAAAGGTCGATCAGGGTGACCAGAAGGTCGAATGTTTCGGCGGCACCCCTGGCCGCCGCGAGGTCGGCAAGGGCCAGTGCCTGCGGGCGGTCCATGCGGGGCAGGGTGGAGAAAAGGCGGGTCAGCGCGGTGTAAAGCTTGAGCCCGTCAAGGTTGGTCAGGCGGAACGCCTCGCCCACAGAACCGCCGGACAGTTCGGCCAGCGCGGTGCGGTCTTCGGGGGCGATGTCGCCGCCCGCTTGTGTCAGCGCGTCGGCCAGATCCTGCGGGGTCAGGGGCGTTAGCCGCAGCTCGCGGCAGCGCGAGCGGATGGTGGGCAAAAGCTTGGCCGGCTGATGCGCGACCAGGAAAAGTGTAACGTTTGCAGGGGGTTCTTCCAGAAGCTTCAACAAAGCGTTGGCGGCAGCGGTGTTCATCTCGTCCAAAGAATCGATGATCGCCGTCCGCCTGCCGCCGTCCGCCGCGCTAAGGGCGAAAAAGCTTTTCATCTTGCGGACCTCGTCGACCGAGATCACCTGGCTGAGGGCGGTTTCCTTGTCGTTCGGACCCCGGCGCAGCAGGAAATTCCGCGGCTCGGCAAGCTGCAGCATCCGGCGGGACACCGGGTTTTCGGCAGGAATATCAAGAGTATCCGGCGCGGGGGCGGCGAACATGCCGCCGTCGTCTTCGGGCGTGGCCAGCAGGAACCGGGCGGCACGCCAGGCGAGGGTGGCCTTGCCGACCCCCTTTGGCCCGGTCAGCATCCAGGCGTGGTGCAGGCGGCTGGAATTGAAGGCCTGCAGGATGTCGGACTCCTGTGCCGCATGGCCATAAAGCACCCCGGTTTCGCGGGGATGGGGGGCCCCCTCCAGTCGGTCGGGTTCGGGCAGGGTGTCGGGTCTGGGATCGGCCATGACGCGAGATTGCACGGGGGCGGGGGCGGGGGAAAGGGGCAGAGCGGCCAGGGTCAGAGGATGGGGCGCAACATGTTGAGAACGCTGGGGTAATCTGTCGATCTTGGCGAAAGATGGTGATCTTTTAGGCGTCTTCCCGGCGTCTTCCTTCCGTCTCTACGCGCGCTTGGGTCGGCCGGGGTTAACCATCCCGGTCGAATCGCGCGCGGGCCGGGGGCCGGGCGCCGAGGAGCCGCCTCTGCTAGGGCGGGCGGGGGGCGTCGAGCTGAAGCCCGACCTACAGATGCGGTGTGATGGCGGTCCAGACGCGGGCGGCGACGGTCGCGGGGTCGGCGTCAGCGTCGATCAGGCGAAAGCGGGGATGCCGGGTCGCAAGGTCCAGGAACCCGGCGCGGGCCTTCTGCTGGAAGGCGAGGCCCATATCCTCGAACCGCAGTTCCCCCCCGGCGCGGGCGGTGGCGCGGGCCAGGCCCTTCTGCGGGTCAAGGTCGAAGAGGAGCGTGAGATCTGGTTCAACCCCGATCATCAGGTCATGCAGGCGGTCGACGGTCGCCGAAAGATCGCCCCGGGTGATGCCCTGAAAGATGCGGGTTGAATCGGCGAAGCGGTCGGTGATCACGATTTCCCCCCGCGCCAGCGCCGGGCGGATGGTCTTTTCCACATGGTCGCGGCGGGCGGCGGTGAAGAGGAGAATCTCGGTCTCGGCGGACCAGCGGTCGGTCGCGCCTTCCAGGACCAGACGGCGGATTTCCTCGGCCCCCGGGCTGCCGCCGGGTTCGCGGGTCAGCGTCACGGCATGACCGTCGGCGCGCAGGCCATCGGCCAGAAGCCGCCCTTGCGTGGACTTGCCCGAGCCGTCGATCCCTTCAAGGCTGACGAAAAGGCCCGGCATTCAGCTGGCCGGCGATCCGACGTACTGGCCGTAAAGCTGCTTGCCC
>JAKQLM010000688.1 GCA_029567145.1 Pseudomonadota bacterium | reverse complement strand
ATCGCGGCGAACCTCGCCATCAAGACCGGCCTGCCGGTCAATGTGCGGGACCTGGTGCGGCTCGATCCAGGCGAGGATGTCTCGACCCCGGCGACCCCGGACTCCGGCGGCACTTACGAGCCGTTCCAGTACCGCACGCTGCTGCAAATCGCGGCCGCGCTGGGCGTGCCCTATGGCTATCTGACTGGCGATACGGCGAAGGGCAACTTCTCGAATACCCGGATTTCTCTGATCGAATTCCGCCGCCGCATCTCGGCATGGCAGCATGGCGTGCTGGTCTATCAGCTCTGCCGAGCGGTCTGGGTGCGCTGGATGGACACCGCTGTGCTGTCGGGCGCCTTGGACCTCCCCGGCTACGACAGCCAGCGCCGCCAATATCAGGCCTGCGCCTGGCTGCCCACGAAATGGGACTGGATCGACCCGATGAAGGACGCCTCGGCCGAGATCCTGCAGATCGAAGCCGGGCTGAAATCCCGCGCGCAAGCGCTGGCGGAGCGGGGATACGACGCCGAACAGGTGGATCGGGAGATCGCCGCTGAACGCAAACGCGAGGCGGCGCTGGGCCTTGATTTCCGCCGCCCGGGATCCCCGGCGCAGGGGCCGGGCGAAAGCGGCAAGGCAGCTGAAGATCCCAACGCGGAAAAGGACGATGAGGCCGACGACACCGGCGATGAAAAACCCGACCCCAAGGAGGGCGCATGATGCACCACGCCCAAATCGCCCAACGCGCATTTAACACACCGTTGATGGTGGACCCGGCCAAGGCGCTGGCGTTTCTGTGCGGGCTGGGCCCGCGGATCACCGGGCAGGAGATCACTTTCCGAGGGCTGGAGGTGCAACCAGCAGAACAGACCGCCGCAGCCCTCCCTGCCCGGGCCTCGCTGTTTGGCAACGATCTCGCCCAGCGCCACCAGCGCAATGGCACCCAACCCTTTGCGGTGGTCGATGGCATCGCGGTCATCGAAATCGCGGGCACACTTGTCCATCGCGGGGCGTGGATCGGGCAGTCGTCGGGCCTGACCTCCTATGAGGGGATCGCCGCCCAGCTTCAGGCGGCCTTGGCCGA
>JAKQLM010000673.1 GCA_029567145.1 Pseudomonadota bacterium | reverse complement strand
CCTTCCGTCCCGGTCCCCGACAGCCGGTAGACGATGCGGCTGCCATCCTCGAACATCACCCGCACCCCCTGTTTCTGGGAAACCGACCCATCCACCGGGTCGGTATAGGCAAAGTCATCCGCCGCGCTGACCGTCATCCCCTCGACCACCGTCCCCGGCAACCCCGCCAGCAAGCCCCGCAGCGCCGCCATCATCGCGTCGGCCCTGGTCGTGTCGATCGCCTCGAAATCATGCCGGCTGTAGTAGTTCCGCCCGAACCTCGCCCAGTGCTCCCCCAGGATCGCCGCGACCGACTGCTTCCGGACCGCCAGGATGTTCAGCCACAGAAGCACCGCCCAAAGCCCGTCCTTCTCGCGCACATGGTCCGATCCCGTGCCGAATGATTCCTCGCCGCAGATCGTGGCCTTTCCGGCATCCAGAAGGTTCCCGAAGAACTTCCACCCGGTCGGCGTTTCATACTTCCCGATCCCCAGCGCATCCGCCACCCGGTCCGCCGCCGCACTGGTCGGCATCGACCGCGCCACCCCCTTCAACCCCTTGGAATACCCCGGCGCCAGCTGAGCATTCGCCGCCAGCACCGCCAGACTGTCCGACGGCGAGACATAGATCCCCCGCCCCACCACCATGTTGCGGTCCCCGTCCCCATCCGACGCCGCCCCGAAATCCGGCGCCGCGTCCGAAAACATCTCGTCCATCAGGGCCTTCGCCCAGGTCGGGTTCGGGTCGGGGTGCATGCCCCCGAAGTCCGGCAAGGGTGTCGCGTTCACGCAAGTTCCCCTTGCCGCGCCCAGCCGGTTCTCCAGGATTTCCACCGCATAGGGGCCGGTCACCGCGCACATCGAATCCATCCGCATCCGGAACCCGCCCGCGAACATCGCCCGGATCGCGGGGAAGTCGAACAGGCTCTCCATCAGCGCGGCATAGTCGGTGACGGGATCGACCACATCGACCACCATCGCGCCCAACTGGTGCCGCCCGATCCGGCCCAGATCGACGTCCTGAGCCTCCAGCATCCGGTACTCGGTGATCTCGGTCGTCCGCTGATACATCGCCTCGGTCACGCCCTCGGGCGCAGGCCCGCCGTTCGGCATGTTGAACTTGACCCCGAAATCCTCATCCGGGCCGCCGGGGTTGTGGCTGGCCGACATGATGATCCCGCCGTCGGTCTGGTTCAGCCGGATCAGATGCGACGCCGCCGGGGTCGACAGGATCGCGCCCTGCCCCACAATCACCCGCGCCGCCCCGTTCGCCGCGGCCATCCGCAGGATCACCTGCGCCGCGCGGTCGTTGAAATAGCGGCCATCCCCGCCCAGGACAAAGGTCTTGCCCCCCCCATCTTCTTTGCGGCAACCCACAACGTCAAAGATCGCCTGGACGAAGTTCTCCAGATAATGCCGCCCCATGAACACGGGCGTCTTCTTGCGCAGGCCCGACGTTCCGGGCTTTTGCCCCGCGATCGGTGTCGTCGCGATGGTGGTGATCTGGGTCATGGTCTTCCTCCCTTGGGCGTGCCGGTCAGAGACCGGAACAGCAGGACCGATTGCGCAGGGGCCTCGGCGGCATTCTGGGTCGACTTGCCGGTCGGCATGAGGTCAGGCCGCGTGGTGTCCAGCAGAAGCTCCCACCCGACGGCGGTGTCAGGCAGATGCAGTGTCGCGGCCGCACCAGTGTTCAGGACGGCGAACACCGCCTCGGGGTTGGGATCGCCCCCTTCGGCCTGCATCCGCAGCTCGACGCAAAGGCAGCGGAACGACGGGTCGTGCCATTCCTCGGACTGCGGCACGGTTCCGTCCGCCCGCCGCCAGATCACGTCCGGCACCCCGTCCGAGGGGCGCTGGCGCGCGTGCAGAAAGCGGCGCTGGCGCAAGACCGGCAGCGACCGGCGCAGCGCCGAAAGCCGCGCGGCGAACTCGGTCAGGCCGGTGTCGGCGCGGGCCCAGTCGATCCAGCTTGTTTCGTTGTCCTGCGCATAGGCGTTGTTGTTGCCGCCCTGACTGTGGCCGATCTCGTCGCCCGCCAGCAGCATCGGCACGCCCTGGGACAGCATCAGCGTCGCCAGCAGGTTCCGTTTGCGCAGCGCCCTCGCCGCCAGGACCTTTGCGTCCTTTGTCGGCCCCTCGACCCCCAGGTTGTCGCTGTGGTTTTCGTGGTGGCCGTCGCGGTTGTCTTCACCATTGGCAAAGTTGCGCTTGATGGTGAAGCTGACCAGATCCTCCAGCGTGAACCCGTCGTGGCTGGTGATGAAGTTGACAGACGAGGTCGCCGCCCGCCCGGAGTGGTCGAACCGTTCGGCACTTCCCAGCACACGGGCCGCCAGGTCGCGCGTCATCCCGGCGTCGCCCTTCCAGAACCGCCGCACGCCGTCGCGGAACTTGTCGTTCCATTCGTGGAACGGGTGCGGATAGGCCCCCAGCTGATAGCCGCCGGGACCGATGTCCCAAGGCTCGGCGATCAGCTTGACACGGGACAGGACCGGGTCTTGCCGCACCGCGTCGAAGAAGCCGCCGTTGGGGTCAAAACCATGCGCCTCGCGCCCCAGAACCGTGCCCAGGTCAAAGCGGAAGCCGTCGACATGGGCGAACTCCACCCAGTAGCGCAAGGAATCCATCACCATCCGCAACACCATCGGATGCGTCAGGTTCAGCGTGTTTCCAGTGCCCGCGTCGTTGACATAGTACCGCCCGCCGCCGGCAAGCCGGTAGTAGCTGGCATTGTCAAAGCCCCGGAACGACAGGGTCGGCCCCCATTCGTCGCCTTCGGCCGAGTGGTTGTAGACCACGTCCAGAATGACCTCGATCCCCGCCGAGTGGAGACGGCGGACCATGGTCTGAAACTCCCACAAAGCACCTTTCGACATGTAGCGGGGTTCGGGCGCGAAGAAGGCCAGCGTGTTGTAGCCCCAATGGTTGCGCAGGCCCTTGGCCACCAGAAAGCGGTCGTCGACAAAGGCCTGCACCGGCAGAAGCTCGATCGCGGTCACGCCCAGTTTCTGCAGATGCTCGATCACCGGGTCGGCACACAGGCCCAGGTAGGTGCCGCGCACGCCCTTGTCGACGCCGGGGTGCAGCGCGGTCAGCGACTTGACATGCGCCTCGTAGATCACGGTATCGACGCGCGGAGTGCGCGGGGCCTGGTCGTTGCCCCAGCTGAAGCTAGCATCCGTCACCACCGCCTTCGGCACCGCAAAGGCACTGTCGCGGGTGTCGAAGCTCAGGTCGCCACGGGGCGAGCCGATCTTGTAGCCCATCACCGCGTCCGACCATTTCAGCCGCCCCTCCAGCGCGCGGGCATAAGGGTCCAGAAGCAGCTTGTGCGGGTTGAACCTGTGGCCCTGCTCCGGGGCGTAAGGCCCATGCGCGCGAAAGCCGTAGACCGTGCCGGGGGTCAGCCCGCCGACATGGATATGCCAGATGTCACCGTCGCGTTCGATGATCGG
>JAKQLM010000667.1 GCA_029567145.1 Pseudomonadota bacterium | reverse complement strand
CTCTGCCCCGCCTGTCGAACGCGCGCCCGACACCGACCGGCTGCGCGACCAGCGGCAGGCGCTGGATCAGGTGCTGGCGGTCGCGGCGCCCAAGCTGGACGACCTTTACGCCATGATCGGCCATTGCGGCTGCGGCATCCTGCTGACCGACGCCGAAGGGCTGGTGCTGGACGTCCGCGCCGGGGCTGCCGATGCCGAGGTGTTCCGTTCTTGGGGCCTAGCGCCCGGCGTCGATTGGTCGGAAGCGGCGCAAGGCACCAACGGGATCGGCACCTGCCTTGCCGAACGCCGCGCGCTGACGATCCACCGTGACCAGCACTACCTCGCCGAAAACATCGGGATGAGCTGTATCGACGCCCCGGTCTTCGGACCGGACGGCGGCCTTATCGCCGCGCTGGATGTCAGCTCTGCCCGGGCCGATCAGACCGAAGGCTTCAACCGGCTGATCGAGGCGATGGTGACCCGTGTGGCCCAGGCCATCGAATCCGACCTCTTCCGTCAGGCCTATCCGAAACACCGGATCGTGCTTGCCGAAGGGGCCGACCCCGCCAGTGCCGCCCTTCTGGCCGTGGACAGCGACGATGTCGTCGTGGGCGCGACCCGCGATGCACGCCGCCGTCACGGGCTGGAACCCGCAGGCCTGATCCGCCCCCGCCCCGTCGTCGATCTTCTGGGTCGCGACAGCGGCCATGCCGGGCTGGAAGGCGCCGAACGCGCCGCCCTGATTCGCGCCCTGACCCGCGCGGGCGGCAATGTCTCCGAAGCGGCGCGGGCGCTGGGACTGGGTCGTGCGACGCTATACCGGCGAATGAAGCGGCTGGGGATCGAAGATCGGGCTTGATGTGTCTCACCCGTGAGACACCCTTGTCGCCTTACCTGCCCCGCCCCGGCTGACCCACGTCCCTTCACCGTTCATGGTCCCCTCAGAACCGCGCCAGGGAGGGTGCGGTGATGGGAGGAGACCCAAGATGAACGAGATGACCCAAAAGGCTGGCCTGATCGCTTCGCCGTTCAAGGCCCGCTACGACAACTATATCGGCGGCGCCTTCGTGCCCCCGGTCAATGGCCGCTACCTGGACAACGTGACCCCGATCACCAGGGCCGTGGTGTGCCAGGTCGCCCGCTCCGATGCCGCCGACATCGCACTGGCGCTGGATGCCGCCCATGCCGCCAAGGACGCCTGGGGCAAGACCAGCGCCGCGCATCGGTCGAACATCCTTCTCAAGATCGCCGACCGGATCGAGGCGAACCTCGACCTGATCGCCACCGCCGAAACCTGGGACAACGGCAAG
>JAKQLM010000666.1 GCA_029567145.1 Pseudomonadota bacterium | reverse complement strand
CTCTGCCCCGCCTGTCGAACGCGCGCCCGACACCGACCGGCTGCGCGACCAGCGGCAGGCGCTGGATCAGGTGCTGGCGGTCGCGGCGCCCAAGCTGGACGACCTTTACGCCATGATCGGCCATTGCGGCTGCGGCATCCTTCTGACCGATGCCGAAGGCCTGGTCCTGGACGCCCGCGCCGGGGCGGCGGATGCCGAAGTGTTCCGCGCCTGGGGCCTTGCGCCGGGGGTGGACTGGTCCGAGGCCGCGCAAGGCACCAACGGCATCGGCACCTGCATCGCCGAGCGTCGGGCGCTGACCATCCACCGCGACCAGCATTATCTGGCCGAAAACATCGGGATGAGCTGCATCGACGCGCCCGTGTTCGGCCCCGATGGTGGGCTGATCGCCGCCCTGGACGTCAGTTCCGCCCGCGCCGACCAGACCGAAGGCTTCAACCGCCTGATCGAGGCGATGGTGACCCGTGTCGCGCAAGCCATCGAGTCCGACCTGTTCCGCAGCGCCTATCCGAAACACCGGATCGTGCTGGCCGATGGTGCGGACCCGGCCAGTGCCGCCCTTCTGGCCGTGGACAGCGACGACGTCGTGGTGGGCGCGACGCGCGACGCTCGCCGCCGTCACGGGCTGGAACCCGCAGGCCTGATCCGCCCCCGCCCCGTCGTCGATCTTCTGGGCCGCGACAGTGGCCATGCGGGCCTTGAAGGCGCCGAACGCGCCGCCTTGATTCGCGCCCTGACCCGGGCGGGCGGCAACGTGTCCGAGGCCGCGCGGGCCCTGGGACTGGGCCGCGCCACCCTTTACCGCCGGATGAAGCGCCTGGGGATCGAGGACCGCGGCTGATGTGTCTCACCGGTGAGACACCTTTGCCCGCCCCACCGCCCCACCCCGGCTGACGCACGCCCGTTCCTCGCCCATCGTCCCCCCATAGCCGCTGCCTGAGGAGGGTGCGGTGATGGGAGGAGACCCAAGATGAACGAGATGACCCAAAAGGCCGGCCTGATCGCTTCGCCGTTCAAGGCCCGCTACGACAACTATATCGGCGGCGCCTTCGTGCCCCCGGTCAATGGCCGCTACCTGGACAACGTGACCCCGATCACCG
>JAKQLM010000652.1 GCA_029567145.1 Pseudomonadota bacterium | reverse complement strand
CTCTGCCGCCCGAGGTCCTGCAGACCTCTATGCGCGAACACCAGAAGTTCTTTTCGGTCCGCAACCCGAAGACGGGACGGCCCGATTCTGAAAAAATTATGGGCTTTGTCACCGTCGCCAACATCGAGGCGGCGGATGGCGGGCAGGTGATCCTGAAAGGGAACCAGAAGGTTCTGGCAGCGCGGCTGTCGGACGCGAAGTTCTTTTGGGAGAACGACTTGCGGGTCGCCAAAGCGGGCATGGGCGAGTGGGTGGAGGGGCTGAAGGCGGTCACCTTCCACAACAAGCTGGGCTCTCAGGCGGACCGGATCGAGCGGATCGCAGCCTTGGCGCGGGAGATTGCGCCCTTGGTCGGGGCCGATGCTGCGGATGCCGAACGGGCAGCGCGGTTGGCGAAGCTGGACCTGCGGTCGGCGATGGTGGGCGAGTTCCCCGAGTTGCAGGGCGTGATGGGCCGCTACTATGCGCTGGAGGCCGGGGAGAAGGCTTCCGTTGCCGATGCCGCGCGGGACCACTGGCGGCCGAAGGGCGAGAGTGACGGGGTGCCGACCGAGCCGGTCTCGGTCGCTGTGGCGCTGGCCGACAAGATCGACACTCTGACCGGGTTCTGGGCGATTGACGAGAAGCCGACGGGAAGCAAGGACCCCTTTGCGCTGCGCCGGGCGGCGTTGGGGGTGATCCGGTTGGTGTTGGGGAATGGGGTGCGGTTCCCCCTTACAGAAACGTTGCGCCAAGCATATTTCAGCGGGTTCCTAGTGCCTTGGGCGAAGTCCTATCGGCTTCGTCGCAAGGTGACAGAGAACGGGGAAAACCGGGGCATCACAGACTACTTCGACGGCAAATGGGAAGACGGCAAGCAGGTGGACACATACCTTGGTGACGCTGCGATTGAGAAATCCTTTGGCACAGACGAAGTCTTGATTGTGGAGCCTGCGACTTGGCACGCTTCTGCCCCGGATTATGCAAAGGCTCAGACCCCCGAAACTCTCGCAGTTGACCTCCTCGCCTTCCTCCACGACCGCCTCAAGGTCACCCTCCGCGATCAGGGCGTGCGGCCGGACATCATCGACGCCTGCCTTGCGATGCCGGGGAATGACGACCTGACGTTGCTCGTCAAGCGGGCCACCGCGCTGTCGGAAACCCTCAAGACCGAGGACGGGGCGAACCTGCTGCAGGGCTTCAAGCGGGCGAACAACATCCTGTCACAGGCCGAGGCGAAGGATGGCGTCGAATACTCGTTCGGCGCGGAGGTGAAGTTTGCCGAGACCGACGAGGAACGCGCCCTGTTTGCGGCGCTGGATGCGGCGGAGGCGGTGATCACCCCGGCAATGCAGGCCGAGGATTTCCCCAAGGCGATGGCCGCAATGGCTGCGCTCCGCGCCCCGATTGATGCGTTTTTCACCGCCGTGCAGGTGAACAGCGACAACGGGGTGGTGCGGCGGAACCGGCTGAACCTGCTGCACCGCATCCGGGCGATCTGCTCTGGGGTTGCAGACCTTTCGCGCATCGAGGGCTAGGACCGCCCAAAGATTCGTCACAAGACTGACATGTCACGCTTGCGCGACAGGGCGTTCCGCGTATGCTGCATCTGAACATCAGGTGCTGCAGTGCAGAAACACGATCCCATAGCCGAGTTTGCCCAGATCTCGCCCAGTGCGCAGATCGCGACGGCGACGCATGGCTGGCGGGCAAAGTGCCTGCAACGCCTTGTGCGGCTGGACCTGCCGGTGCCGAAATCGGTGGCGCTGTCGGCCCCCACCGTCCGGGCGATAGCGGCGGGGCATGGGGTGGATGCGGCGGGCATCCTGGACCATTTCGGCGACGGACCCCTGATCAGCGTGCGGCCCAGTCCCGCGAATCCCGACTGGGGCGGGCCGGCGACGATCCTGAACATCGGTCTGAACGCCAAGCGC
>JAKQLM010000645.1 GCA_029567145.1 Pseudomonadota bacterium | reverse complement strand
GTATGATCCTGCCAGCGTCGCGCGCGACACGGGCGTCAAGGCGGCACTGAAGGCAGAGGGGCGCGAGGCGCGCAGTTTCGCGGGGCATCTGTTGCACGAGCCCTGGGACGTGGAAACCGGCACGGGCGGGCCCTACCGGGTGTTCACGCCCTACTGGAAGACGGTGCGCGGGCGGGGTGTTCCTGCGCCGGCACCGGCGCCGGGTCGGATGCGCGCGCCCGCCGTCTGGCCGGAAAGCGACCGTCTGGCGGACTGGCGGCTGGGGGCGGCGATGAACCGGGGCGCGGCGGTCGTGCTGCCCTATCAGGCGGTGGGCGAGGCGGCGGCGCTGGACCGGCTGCGGCGCTTTCTGGACGGTCCGGTCGACGGCTATGTCGAGGCGCGAAACCTGCCTGCGGTGCCCGGAACCTCGCGCCTGTCCGAGAACCTGACCTACGGCGAGATCGGCATCCGCGCGGTCTGGCATGCCGGGGTGCGGGCGCGCGAAGAGGGGCGGGCGGGGGCGGAAAGCTTTTTGCGGGAACTGGCCTGGCGCGAGTTCGCTTATCACCTGATGCACCATTATCCGCAGATCACCCATGCCAACTGGAAGCCGGACTGGGACAGCTTTCCCTGGCGCGGCGACAGCCCGGACGCCGAGCGTTGGCGGCGGGGCATGACGGGCGAGCGGTTCGTCGATGCCGCGATGCGCGAGATGTATGTGACCGGCACGATGCACAACCGGGCGCGGATGATCGCGGCAAGCTATCTGACCAAGCACCTCTTGACGCATTGGAAGGTCGGGCTGGACTGGTTCGCCGACTGCCTGACCGACTGGGACCCGGCGGCGAATGCGATGGGGTGGCAATGGGTTGCGGGGTCCGGGCCGGATGCGGCGCCCTATTTCCGCGTGTTCAATCCGGCGGGGCAGGCGGAGAAGTTCGATCCTGCGGCGGCCTATCAGCGCCGCTATATCGCCGAGATGTCCCGCGACCCGGGGCCTGAGGCGCTGGCATATTTCAAGGCGGTGCCCCGGTCCTGGGGTCTGGACCCTGGCGCGGGGTATCCGGCACCGATCCTGGACCTGGGCGAGGGCCGCGCGCGCGCCCTTGCGGCATATGGGGCACGAAACGCTTGAGCGACACCGCAGCATTGACGACACTGTCGGCCACGGCAGGAACCCTGGGGGGAGGGGTGATGGGGATTTTCACGGAGGTGAAGGGCCAGACCGGCCTGCCGCGCTATTTCGCCACGGCGTTCGACGTGGCCCGGCGTCTGGGCGAGGGGCGGCTGGACTTTGTGCTGCCGGACGGCAGGCGCTTTCGGATCGACGGCAAGGCCCCCGGGATCGTGGCCGAGGTCCGGGTGATCAATCCCGACCTTTTCGCCCGGCTGGTCCGTGAGGGCGATCTTGGCTTTTGCGATGCCTATCTGGACGGCTGGTGGGAGACTCCGGACCTGCAGGCGTTTCTGGACCTGATCCAGCGCCCGGCCAACAACATCGTGGGCGACGCCTATTCCGGGCTGAGCCTGGTGCGCGCCTATGAGCGGCTGCGCTTCTGGCTGCAGTCGAACAGCAAGCGTCAGGCGAAGAAGAACATCGAATACCACTATGACCTGGGCAACG
>JAKQLM010000635.1 GCA_029567145.1 Pseudomonadota bacterium | reverse complement strand
GTCTGCCTGTCTGCCTGTCTGCCTGCCCGCCTGTCTGCCTGTCTGCCTGTCCGCCTGTCCGCCTGCCCGGGGCCAAGGCTACAGGACCGGCACACGCACCTCGTCCTCCGGCTCCTTCCGGTTGCCGCCGCCCTTGTCCCTGGCCCTTTCCGATCGGATCTGGCTGATCGCCGCGCAGCCAGCGTCAGCGCGCCCTTGGACGGCGCTTGCCTGTGCAGGGTGGCCAGGCATCGTCTCTCGGACGAAATTCACGCCGGGCGCTTTCTGACCATCGAGGCCAGGACCGACAGCAGATCAAGGCTGCATCGGTGACCACGGCGTTCCCGTCCGCGATTCGCGCGACAGGGTTAACGGCATCTCTTTTCCGCGCGCGTAGAGACGGAAAGAAGACGCCGGAAAGACGGGAAAAAGACACCGGACCTGCCAAGGGAATCGCAGATTACCACAGCGTTCTCAGGGGCTTGCCGCCTCAGACGAAATCACCGGCCGCTCTCGCGCCCGGTGTTGCATTAACCACTTCTGAACTGATGTCAAAGCGCGCGGCGATCACTCGCCCTGCACGCCGCCTTCTTCTTCGGCACCTTGCGCGGCCTCGATGGCACGCCAGCGGGCGACGTTCTCGTTGTGCTCGTCCAGCGTCTCGGCAAAGGCATGCCCGCCGGTCCCATCGGCCACGAAGAACAGGTAGTCGGTCGTCTCCGGGTTCACCGCAGCCCGGATCGCCTCGACCCCGGGGTTGGCGATGGGCGTGGGCGGCATCCCGTCAATAACGTAAGTATTCCAAGGGGTTTCGCGCCGCAACTCGCTTTGCCGCAAGCCGCGCCCCAGCACGCTTTCGCCCTTGGTGATGCCGTAGATCACCGTCGGGTCGGTCTGCAGCCGCATGTTCTGCTGCAACCGGTTGATGAACACGCTTGCGACCTGACCGCGTTCTTCGGCGATCCCGGTCTCCTTTTCCACGATCGAGGCCATGATCAGCGCCTCCTCCGGCGTGTCATAGGGCAGCCCCTCGGCCCGGTTCGCCCAGGCCTCGGCCAGGATCGCCGATTGCCGTTCGGTCATCTCGTTGATCAGCGCGACCCGTTCCGTCCCCCGCGCCGGTTCATAGCCACCAGGGGCCAGAGTTCCCTCAGGCGGAACCGTCTCCAGCGCACCGGTCAGGAAGTCGGCTTTCTTCAGGGAATCAACCACTTGCCAGCTGGTCACCCCTTCGGCCACCGTGATCCGGAACACCAAAGCGGGGTCGTCGGCGATCTCGATATACTCGGCCGGCAGCGGGTCCACCCCGGCATCGAACCGCGCGACTTCGACGTAGGCGTTCGTCGTCAGGTCCAACTCGCTCAGGATCACATCCGACTTTGCCACCCCGATCCGGAAGTTCAGATCCCGCCCGCAGGTCGACTTGCCGCTTTCGGTGATCGCCTGCAGGACCTGTTCCATGCTGGCCCCGGTCGGAACCATGTAGCTCCCGAATTTCAGGTCCCCCGCCCGGTCGGCATACTCCGCCCCGATCCGGAAGATCCGGGCATCGGTGATCGCGCCGCGTTCCTCCAGGTTGCGGCTGACCCCGCTCAAGGACGCGCCCCGTTCCACCTGCAAGCAGATCGGCCCGGCCAACGGCCCCGGCTTCACGAACTCATTGCGGCCCCAGGCCACCAGCGCCGCCATCGCGATCAGGATCACGATGAACAGCGTCAGCGCGTTCGAGGCGATGGACCGCCACATCCTCAGCGCACCTTGCCGACGATCAGGCTGGCATTGGTGCCCCCGAACCCGAACGAGTTCGACAAGGCCACGTCGATCTTGCGCCGCACCGAGGCATTCGGCGCCAGGTTCAGCTTGGGCGTCACCGCCGGGTTGTCCAGGTTGATCGTCGGAGGCGCGACCTGATCGCGGATCGCCAGGATGCAGAAGATCGCCTCGACCGCACCCGCCGCGCCCAGAAGATGCCCGATGCTGGACTTGGTCGAGGACATCACCGCGCCCGCCGCGTGATCCCCCATCAGCCGTTCGACCGCGCCAAGCTCGATCGTGTCGGCCATCGTGCTCGTGCCGTGGGCGTTGATATAGTCCACGTCCGCCGCCGTCAGCCCAGCCCGCTTCAACGCCGCCGCCATGCTGCGATAGCCGCCATCGCCGTCCTCGGACGGGGCGGTGATGTGGTAGGCGTCGCCCGAGAGGCCATAGCCCAGCACCTCGGCATAGATCTTCGCGCCACGGGCCTTGGCGTGTTCGTATTCCTCCAGCACCACGACCCCCGCGCCTTCGCCCATCACGAACCCGTCGCGGTCGGCGTCATAGGGGCGGCTGGCCTTGGCCGGATCGTCCGCGCGCTTGGTGGACAGGGCCTTGCAGGCGTTGAACCCGGCGATCCCGATCTCCGAGATCGGGCTTTCCGCCCCGCCCGCCACCATCACATCGGCATCGCCCCACATGATCAGCCGGGCCGCGTCGCCGATGGCGTGGGCCCCGGTCGAACAGGCCGTCACGACCGCGTGGTTCGGCCCCTTGAACCCGAACCGGATCGAGACCTGACCCGAGATCAGGTTGATCAGCGCGCCGGGGATGAAGAAAGGCGAGACCCGCTTTGGCCCCTTTTCCTTGATCAGGACCGCCGTCTCGGCAATCGAGGAAAGCCCGCCGATGCCCGAGCCAATCATCACCCCGGTCCGCAGCTTTTCGTCTTCCGGGATGTCGTCCCACCCGGCATCGCGCACGGCCTGCACCGCCGCCGCCATGCCGTAGATGATGAAATCATCGACCTTGCGCTGGTCCTTCGGTTCCATCCAGTCGTCGGGGTTGAAGGTCCCGTCCGAACCGTCGCCGCGCGGGATTTCGCAGGCGTACTGGGTCACGACGTTGGCGGGGTCGAACCGGGTGATCGGACCGGCGCCGGACTGACCGGCCAGCAGGCGGCTCCAGGTCTCTTCGACCCCGCAGGCCAGGGGGGTGACCATTCCCAGGCCGGTGACCACGACACGCCGCATGCTGCTCTCCCTTGAAGGCAAGGCTTTTCATGGGGTGATACACGGCCCCCCATTTCGGCGCAACCTCGGGGGCGCGGGTTCGGCGGCGGACGGGAGTGTCCACAGTGGACAGAATCACATTTTCAAATCAGATCAATAGCTTGCAGTTTTCCGTTCAGGAAGCCTTAACCGTTTCCCTGCCGCGCGATGATGCCCATCACGGCAGCCAGCATCTGTGCCGCAACGGTCGCGCCCTGCCCGTCCACATCGCGTGAGGGCATGAATTCCACCATGTCGAAGCCCGCGATCCGGGCGCGTTCCGACACGCCTGCGACAAGCTCCAGCACGTGCCAATAGGACAGGCCGCCCGCTGTTCGCCCGATCACGGCGGGCATGATGGACGGGTCCAGCGCGTCAAGGTCCAGACAGATCACCACGTCTGCCCCCGCCGGGATCAGGTCGATGGCGCGGCCGATGCCAGTGCGCGCGATCTCGCCGGCCGGAACGAAGGCCACGCCCCAGCTTTCGGCGTCGGCCACATCCTGCATCCGGGCCGAGCCGATGCCGCGCTGGCCGACCTGGATGATCGCCTCGACATGCGCCATTTCGGACGCGCGGCGCATGGTCGACGACAGGCCCAGCCGTTCGCCCCCGACCTCATCCCGCCAGTCGATATGCGCGTCGATCTGCAGGATCGTGA
The DNA here is from genome assembly GCA_029567145.1 of Pseudomonadota bacterium. Classification (GTDB taxonomy): domain Bacteria; phylum Pseudomonadota; class Alphaproteobacteria; order Rhodobacterales; family Rhodobacteraceae; genus Tabrizicola. The sequence continues at coordinate 1,515 of JAKQLM010000635.1, read as the reverse complement.
TGCCCCGGGGACGCGCGCCATAGGCCTCCAGCATCGGGATCGGCAGACTGTCGTCGCCGCCGATCAGCAGGGGCACGCCGCCCCGGTCCAGAACCTGACTGACCGCGCCGAAGATGCGGGCGCGGTTGCCTTCGGGGTCCGTCTCGACCTGCGGCAGGTCGCCGGCATCGACGGCGGCGACCCCGCCCGGAAAGATCGGGCCGCCAAGGTCAAAGTTCATGTGGGACAGGTTCGCCGCATAGGCCGCCGCCGCTGCCCGGATCGCCGCCGGGCCACCGGCACAATAGAAGCCGACCGACGGATAGGGCGTGCAGCCATCCGCGCCGATCAGGGCCATCTGCGCCTGAAGGCGTGACAGGTCACGGCAGCGCGGCAGGCCAAGGAAGGTGTCGGCCCCATCGCTGCCGAACATCGCGCCAAGCGAGGTGGTGCCGGTCATGTCATCTCTCCTGCTTCGGACGCAGAGTGCCGCGAGGAGCGGCACACCCGCAAGCCGCCTGACGGCAAGTGGCGGTGGATCGCCGGACGGTGGCCGGGGCCTGGCGCCGACCTACGGGGCCCGACCTACGGGGCCCGACCTACGGGGCGCGTCTTACGGGGCGCGTCTTACGGGGCGCGTCTTGCGGGGCGCGTCTTACGGGGCGCGTCTTGCGACCAGGTCCACGGTTACAGTGACCGGAAACCCGACCGAGGCTTCGTCACCGTAGCTTTGCCCGATGCCGAAATCACGCCGGTCCAGCGTTGTGGTGCCGGTCATCGTGGCGGTGTCCCCGTCCAGGGTCAGGGTAAATGGCAGGGTGACCGGCTTTTCCAGACCGCGCAGGGCCAGGGTGCCTTCGGCGACATAGCCCGCCTGGCCGGGCAGGATGTCAGCGGCGAAGGTCGCGGTCGGGTGGGTGGCGACGTCAAAGAATTCCGGCTCCAGCGCCTGTTTGGTCACGCTGCCAAGGGTGACGCTGGTCATGTCGATGCTGACCGTAACCTGCCCGTGCTTGCCGTCGGTTGCGACTTCATCAAAGGCGATGTCGGCCGTAAAGCGGGCAAAGCCGCCCGAAACATCAGCCCCCATCTGGCGGACGGACAGCGCGAGGGTGCCGCTTTCGACCGTCCAGTTGCCGGTGGTTGCTGCTGTTGGCGCAGGGGCAGCGATCGCCTCGGTCTGGGGAACCAGCAGCGCGGCAACCCCTGCCCCTGCGGCATACAGCACAAAGGCGGCAAGCAGCGGCACCTTCCCGTGCCGGACCTGTTGCGGCTGGTCGGGGGCGGTGGCCCCGCGCAGCATCCGCAGCAGGGTGGCGTCCTTGTCGATCAGGTGGTGCTTCAGCGCCCCGGCGATGTGCAACAGGATCGCAAGGCCCAGAAGTTTGGTAAAGACCCAGTGCGCCGCCGCAAAGGCGGTGGCCACCGCCTCGGTCTGCGGGACGAAGGGCAAGGTCTGGCCAAAGGGCCACAGGATCGGCGCAAAGCCGGTGACGGCGGCATGGTGGACCCAGCCGGTCAGCGGCACCGCGACCA
>JAKQLM010000629.1 GCA_029567145.1 Pseudomonadota bacterium | reverse complement strand
GCTGACCGATGCCGACCGGGTCGCGGTCGAACAGGCGATGGCCTATCCCGAAGGATCCGCCGGGCGTCTGATGCAACGCGAGACGGTGGTGGCCCCTGACCACTGGACCGTAGGCGAAGCCATTGATTTTCTGCGGAAATCCGACCATCTGCCGGATCAGTTCTATCACGTCATTCTGGTCGATCCGCGCATGCAGCCGGTCGGCTATGCCACCTTGGGGCGCATCCTGTCCTCGGGCCGCGAGGTGCGCCTGTCTGCCATTGTCGAGGACAGTTTCCGCACCATCGAGGCCGGGGATGACGAGGCGGACGTCGCCTACATGTTCAACCAGTACCACCTGATTTCCTGCCCCGTGGTCGATGCTGGCGGTCGGTTGGTCGGCGTAATCACCATCGACGATGCGATGAACGTGCTGGACGAAGAGCACGAGGAAGACATGCTGCGCCTGGCCGGTGTCGGGGACGAGGCCAGCGTGTCGGACGGGGCTTTCGCCACGATGAAGCAGCGGCTGCCCTGGCTGGTGGTGAACCTCTTCACCGCGTCGCTGTCGGCCATCGTGATCAGCAGGTTCGAGGCGACGATTTCCAGCATCGTGATCCTGGCGGCGCTGATGCCGATTGTTGCTTCAACGGGCGGGATTGCGGGAACACAATCGCTGGCGGTGGCGGTGCGGGCGCTGGCAACACGCGACCTGACGCGGGCGAACGCTCGGCGGGTCGTGCTGCGCGAACTGGGGGCAGGGGTGCTGAACGGACTTGGCCTGGCGCTGATCCTGGGCTTTGGGGCCTGGGGGGTGCTGGGCGACTGGCATCTGGGGCTGGTGCTGGGCATGGCGATGATCGTGAACCAGATCGTTGCAGCGTTGGGCGGGGTGATGGTGCCACTGACGCTGGAACGGTTCCGGCTGGACCCGGCCCTGGCCAGCGGGACCTTTGTCACCACCCTGACCGATGTGATGGGATTCTTTGCGTTTCTGGGGCTGGCATCGCTATGGCTGACATGACCGACATCAAGGCTGCGGCGCGCGCCGAGGCTTTCACCCGCCGGGCCAAGGCCTTTGCGGCCGGGCAGGGGCAGGCGGCCGAGATTCTGGCCGACTTCCTGTCGGTCCATCGGGGCAAGGTCCTGTCCGGCTACATGCCGATGCGGACCGAGATCGACCCCTTGCCCGCAATGGCCGCGCATCAGGGGCCGGTGGGCGTGCCGGTGATCCTGGCCAAGGCATCCCCCCTGCGGTTTCGCGAATGGTCGCCGGGCTGCCAGCTGATCGAAGGCGCGTTCAAGGCGATGATCCCGACAGAGGGGGCCTGGCTGGAGCCTCAGGTAATGATCGTGCCGCTGCTGGCCTTTGACGCGCGCGGCTATCGGCTGGGCTATGGCGGCGGGTTCTATGACCGGACGCTTGCCGGGCTGCGGGCGCGCGGGCCGGTTCTGGCGGTGGGGTTCGCCTTTGCGGCGCAGGAGGTGGACGAGGTGCCCACGGATGAATTCGATCAGCGGCTGGATGCGGTGGTGACCGAAACGGGCGTGACGGTTTTCAAGGGAAAGGACGGACTGATCAAATGAAGTGCCGGGCAGTTTTGACGATGGTTCTGGGGTTAGGTGGTGCGCTTG
>JAKQLM010000611.1 GCA_029567145.1 Pseudomonadota bacterium | reverse complement strand
GACGGTGCTGTGGCTGCAACGGGAACGGGCGCGGCTGCGGGGGTAGGGCGCCTGGGCAGACTGCCCACCCTGCACCGGGTGCGGACCGGACGCGTCATGTTCTACGCCCGATCCCGGAGGGCTTCGCGCCCTCCGGACCTCCCGCGGGATATTTGGAGAAGAGAAAGACGGGGGAGAGTCGGGGGAAGCCCCGACCTATGCCGGGTCAAACCGCAGCGTTCCGATGACACGCGCCGGATTGCCGGTGTCGGAAGGGTGGGCGACGCCGTCGACCACGGGCACCTCGACAAAGTCAAAGGGGCTGACGCCCCGAAGACAAGCCACGTTGATCCCGTATTCGTAGGGCTTCGAGCGGCGCTGGTGGTGCATGTAGATTCCGCAGGTCTTGCAGAACCAGTGCTTCGCGGTGCGGGTGTTGAACTGGTAGAGGGTGAGATTGTCTTCTCCGGCGAGAAAAGTGATGTCTGCCAGACGCGCCGAGACGACCACCGCCCCGCGCATGCGGCAAAAGGAACAGGTGCAGCGTCGGGCGGTGCGGAAACCGTCTGGCAGATCGACGCGAAAGCGAACCGTGCCGCAGTGACAGCCGGCTTCGTGGCTGGTTGTCATCGTTCTGTGGCCCCCTTGCCTTCCATGATCTTTGCCCGCCCCTTTTCGATCCGCGACTGGCGCGTGGCCAGGGTCTTGGCATCGTTCAAAAATAACGCCCAGCTTTTCTGTCTGCCGGGGGTCAGGGCGGCGAAAGCCTCGGCAAGCTTTGGGTCGACGTCCAGCGCCTCGACCAGTTCGGCGGGGAGTTCGATGTCGCTTGGCGTTTTGGCGGGCAGGATGCCCTGTTCTGCATAGCCCATCGCTTCGGCCAGATAGGCGCGGATCGTGGGGGCCATGGCGAGCGGCGCAGCGCTGTCGGTAGAACGCAGGCAGTCGGGATGGCGGGTGTTCGGGCCTTGCCGTTCCAGCACGGCTTCGGGGTCGGTCAGCAGGGCGGCATTGAAGAAGGTCAGGCGGAAATCGCCCCTAAATGCGCCAAGGATCGCGATGTTGCGGCCCCTTGTGCATATAGGTCGGGTGGCCCCATTTCGCGACCTCGGTCAGGCCCGCGTCATGGCACAGGCGGCGCAGAGCCAGAAGACCCGGCAGCCAGAGCATTGTCGAGCAGTCGGACGTTGCAAAGCGGTCGCAGCGGCCACAGCCTTTGGCGAAGAAGGTCTCGGGATCGGTGATCATGGCACGGTCGGTCATGGCAGTCACCTGTCGGGCGGATGCCCCGGATCAGGTCCGGGGCGGGTTTCCCTTACAGCGTGCGGGGGTTCTTGCCGTGGTCGCCCAGCCAGATCGGGTTTGACCAGGCACGTTTGCCTGCGGCGTCGATCACGGCGGCG
>JAKQLM010000606.1 GCA_029567145.1 Pseudomonadota bacterium | reverse complement strand
CCCCGAATGTTCCGTTTCCTCGAAAACCTTGTCGATCCCTATCAGCCCTATGCTGAACAGGACGCCCCGCCCCGAAAGCTGTGGCCGTTCCTGAAGGACTACATCCGCCCGTTCCGCGCCATCTTCGCCGTGACCGCCCTCTTTTCGGTCGGCAACGCGGTGCTGGACGTCGGCATGATCTGGTATCTCAGCCGCCTGGTCGATCTGATGACCGGCCAGACCCCCCAGGCATTCCTGGAAAACCACTGGGGCGAGATCCTGACCGCCGCGCTGGTGATCCTGTTCGTCCGGCCCCTGGTCGCGGGCGGGTCCGTGGGCCTTTTGCACAACACGATCCTGACGAACTTCGGCACGATGATGCGGTGGAGGGCGCACCGCCATGTCCTGCGCCAGCCCGTCGGCTGGTTCGAAAGCGACTTCGCCGGCCGCATCGCCAACCGGATCATGCAGGCCCCGCCCGCCGCCGGGGACGCGGTGTTCCAGGTCTTCGACATGGCCGCCTTTGCCGCCGCCACCTTCATTGGCGCGTTGCTGATGCTGGCCGAGGCTGATCCCCGGTTGATGATCCCGCTTCTGTTGTGGTTCGCAGGCTATGTCCTGTTGATGCGCTGGACGATCCGCCGCGCCGGGCCTGCCGCCACCGCCTCATCCGATGCGAGGTCTGCCGTCACGGGCCGCGTCGTGGACAGCTACAGCAACATCCACTCGGTCAAGCTGTTCGCCCACCAGGATTCCGAGATCAACTACGCCAAGGAAGCCATCGAGAAGTCGCGCCAGACCTTCCAAGTCGAAATGCGGATCGTCACCAGGATGGACATGGTCCTGACCTTCCTGAACGGGCTGATGATCCTGGGCGTCGGCGGGTTGGCGCTGTGGTTCTGGATGCAGGGCACGGCGTCCGTCGGGGTGGTCGCGGCGGCGATGGCACTGGTGCTGCGGATCAACTCGATGACCTACTGGATCATGTGGGCATCCACCAACCTGGCGCAGAACCTTGGGACGGTGGCCGAAGGGATGGAGACGATTGCCCAGCCGATCGGTCTGGTCGACACGCCGCAAGCCCGCCCGTTGGACTTTCGTGACGGGCTGTTGGAGTTGAAGGACGTTTCCCACCACTATGGCCGCGGCTTCGGCGGGTTGAAGAATGTCAGCCTGACCATCCGTCCGGGTGAAAAGATCGGTGTCGTCGGGCGGTCGGGCGCGGGGAAGTCGACCCTGGTCAAGCTGATCCTGCGGTTCTACGACACCGAATCAGGCGCGATCCTGATCGACGGCCAGAACATCGGCGACGTGACGCAGGACTCGCTGCGCCACAAGATCGGCATGGTGCAGCAGGACTCCAGCCTCCTGCACCGGTCGGTCCGCGACAACATCCTTTACGGTCGCCCCGACGCCAGCGAAGCCGAGATGATCGCCGCCGCGCAAAAGGCCGAGGCGCATGATTTCATCCTGACGCTGGAGGATCCCCAGGGCCGCCGCGGCTATGAGGCCCATGTCGGCGAACGCGGCGTCAAGCTGTCCGGTGGCCAGCGCCAGCGGGTTGCGCTGGCCCGCGTGATCCTGAAGGACGCCCCGATCCTGATCCTGGACGAAGCGACCAGCGCCCTGGACTCGGAGGCCGAGGCCCTGATCCAGACCGCGCTCTATGGCGTGATGAAGGGCAAGACGGTGATCGCCATCGCGCACCGGCTGTCCACCATCGCCGCGATGGACCGGATCGTCGTGCTGGAGGATGGTCAGGTGGTCGAAGACGGCCCCCACGCCGATCTTTTGCGGCGGAACGGCCTGTATGCCCGCTTCTGGGCGCGGCAATCCGGTGGGTTCATCGGTCTGGACGAGGAAGCGGCAGAGTGATCCGCCGCTTTCACAAGACGCTTTCACGCGGAACTGACCCACGCCCTGCCGCGTAGACCCTTGCTTCACCCAACGGACCGGCCTACCTCACCCCCATGAGCGCGCTTCAAAGCCTCGGCTCCCTTATCGACGCCTTCCGCCCCGCCGACGGCCCGCCGCCGCAACGGCTGGGCGCGTTCATGCGCTGGTCGCTGGCCGGGTCCTGGCCGATGCTGGTCGTCGCGGGCATCCTGTCGTCGCTGGCCGGCGTGACCGAGGTGGTCAGCGCCCTTATCCTGGGCTGGGTGATCGACGCCGCCGTCAGCTCTGGCCCGACCGGGTTCTTTGCCGACCACTGGACGCTGATGATCTGGTTCCTGGTCTTCTACCTGGTCCTCCGCCCCCTCGCCTTTGCTGTCTCCTCGGCGTCGAACAGCATCATCATCGGCCCCAACGTGATGCCGCTGGTCCTCAGCCGCCTCCACCGCTGGACCTTGGGCCAGGCCGTCACCTTCTTTGACAACGACTTTGCCGGCCGTATCGCGCAGAAACAGATGCAGGCCGCCCGCGCCGTCACCGATGTCGCGACCGAAGTCATCAACACCGTCTGCTTCGCGCTGGCCTCGGTCATCGGGTCGGTCGCCTTTCTGGTCGCGGTGGATTTCAAGGTCGCGGCGGCGCTTCTGGTCTGGCTGGTGGTCTACATTGCCCTGATCCGCTTCTTCATGCCGATGGTTCGCAAGAACTCGGCCGCCCGCGCCTCGTCGCGCGCGATGGTGTCGGGGCAGGTGGTCGACACGATCACCAACATCAAGACGGTCAAGCTTTTCGCCCACGCCGCCTTTGAAGACCGGGTGGCGCTGGACGCGATGGAGGTGTTCCGCGACCGCAGCCTGGAGTTTGGCGTCATCTCCACCTGGTTCCGCTTTGCGCTGATGCTGCTTGCGGGTGTTCTTCCGGTTCTTCTGATCGGCGGGACGGTCCTTTTGTGGCAGCAAGGGTCGGCCAGTGCGGGGGATATCGCCGCCGCCGGGGCCATTGCGCTTCGGATCGCGCAGATGTCGGGCTGGGTCAGCTTTACCCTGATGTCGATCTATACCTCTGTGGGTGAGGTCGAGGACGGGATGCGCACGCTTTCGGTCCCCCATACACTGACCGATGCGGACGGCGCGCAGGCCCTGCCGCGCGTCAAGGGTGAGATCCGGTTTGATCACGTCACCTTCGCTTACGGCCGCGAACGCGGCGGTGTGTCAGAGATCGACCTGACCATCCACGCGGGGGAAAAGCTGGGGATCGTCGGGGCCTCCGGTGCCGGGAAATCGTCTCTGGTGTCGCTGCTTTTGCGGCTTTACGACCCTGAAGAGGGCGTGATCTCGATCGACGGTCACGACTTGAAATCGGTCACACAGGAATCCCTGCGCCGCCAGATCGGGATGGTCACGCAGGAAACCGCGATGTTCAACCGGTCGGCCCGCGACAACATCGCCTATGGCCGACCCGAGGCGTCGGGGGCTGAAATCGTCGCCGCCGCAGAGGCTGCCGAGGCGGATGAATTCATCTCGAACATGGCCGACCACCAGAATCGCAAAGGGTATGATGCCTTCCTTGGCGAACGGGGGGTCAAGCTGTCCGGGGGCCAGCGACAGCGCATCGCCCTTGCCCGCGCCTTCCTGAAGGACGCGCCGATCCTTGTGCTGGACGAGGCGACATCGGCGCTGGACAGCGAGGTCGAAGCCAGCATCCAGGATGCCCTGTCCCGCGTGATGCAGGGCAAGACCGTGCTGGCCATCGCGCACCGCCTGTCCACCATCGCCGAAATGGACCGGATCATCGTGCTGGATCGGGGCCGGATCGTCGAAATCGGCAGCCATGATCAGCTTTTGGCCAAAGACGGCCTTTACGCCCGCTACTGGAAGCGTCAATCAGGCGGCTTCATCGGCACCGAAGACGAAGCGGAAGCGGCAGAGTGATTGTCACCATCGACCGGCTGGGCCACCTTGGCCACGGCATCGCCCGCGCGTTGGACTCGGGCCCGATCTACGTGCCCGGCACGCTTCCTGGTGAGGTGGTTGACGGCACGCCCGACGGCGACCGCCTGCTTGACCCCAAGATCGTCACCCCGTCACCCGATCGTGTCAAACCACCTTGCCGCCACGCCCGCGCCTGTGGTGGCTGCCAGTTGCAGCACGCCTCCGAAGGTTTTGTGGCCGCTTGGAAGCAGCAAGTCGTGGAAACCGCGCTTGCGGGGCGGGGTCTTTCGGCATCCTTCCGTCCGCTGGTCACCTCTCCGCCCAGGTCGCGCCGCCGCGCCACGTTGTCCGCGCGCCGCACGAAATCCGGCGCGCTGATCGGCTTTCACGCCCGCGGCTCGGACACCATCGCCGAGATTCCCGATTGCCAGCTTCTGCACCCCGGCATCCTTGCCGCCTTTCCCGGGTTGCAGGCGATGGTCATGGTCGGCGGATCGCGCACGACCGAACTTTCGCTGCAAGTGACGCTGACGCGCGGAGGGCCGGATGTCGTGGTCACCGGCGGCAAGCCCCTGGACAGCGCGCTGCGCATGGACCTTGCCCGTCTGGTCGAAACGCACGGTTTCTCGCGTCTGACCTGGGACGGCGAGGCTGTCGCCCTGCGCGACCGTCCCGCCCTGACGATGGGCAGCGCCACCGTCCTGCCCCCGGCCGGGGCCTTCCTGCAAGCGACCTCCGAAGGCGAAGCGGCCCTGCTCGCCGCTGTCAGACTGGCGCTTGGGCCTCAGAAGCGTGTCGTCGACCTGTTCTCGGGCGTCGGGACGTTCACTCTGCCGCTGGCCGCCGAGATGGAGGTTCATGCCGTCGAAGGCGACGTGGCGATGACCCGGGCGCTGGACCTGGCCGCCCGCACCACGCCGAACCTGCACCGCATCACCCACGAGACGCGCGATCTTTTCCGCCGCCCGCTGGAACCGGACGAGCTTGGCTTTTCCGGAGCCGTCATCGACCCCCCCCGCGCCGGGGCCGAGGCGCAGACCGCCACCCTTGCGCGGTCGAAGATCCCGGTGATCGCCGCTGTGTCCTGCAACCCGGTCACCTTTGCCCGCGACGCGAAGACCCTGATCGCGGCAGGCTACCGCCTTGACTGGGTGCAGGTCATCGACCAGTTCCGCTGGTCCACCCATGTCGAGCTTGTGGCCCGCTTCAGCAGCGCCGATTGACACATCCGTGATCCGGGCCGCCGCAAGCCCATCTATGCAGCCGCATCGCTTTGATGTACCTCTGGGAAAAAAGCGGGCAGTGGGCAAGCGTATGCGTGGTTTCGGATTTCTCCTCCTTCTGGTGGCCGCACTCGGGCTGGCAAGCTGCGGTCCGCCCAGCAAATTCCTCAAATATCGCGGCCCTGAGGTGACGCAGGTCCAGGTCCACAAGGCCGACCGCAAGCTGTATCTTCTGCACGACGACAAGGTGCTGAAATCCTATGACATCGCGCTGGGCTTTGCGCCGCAAGGTCACAAGCAGTTCGAAGGCGACGGCAAAACCCCCGAGGGTGCCTATACGATCAGCCACAAGAACCCGGATTCCAACTATCACCTGTCGTTGCGGATCGACTACCCGAACGAGGCGGACATCGCTTTCGCCGAAGCCGAGGGCAAGGAACCCGGCGGCGACATCTTCATCCACGGTGGTCCGCGTGGCCGGGTGTCGCAGCGCGACTGGACCTGGGGCTGCGTGTCGGTTTCGGACAAGGAGATCGAGGTCATCTATTCGATGATCCAGCCCGGAACGCCGATCTACATCCTGCCCTGACCCCCGAACGACAAAGGGCGACCGACCGGACGCCCTTTCGTTCAACGGTGCGGGACGGCTTAGGTCCCGGTGACCAGCGTCCACCAGATCTTGCCGCCCGGCTCCTGGAACCAGGCAAAGCCGACGCTGCGCGCCATCGGCTCCATCACCACCGCACGGGTATCCGGCTGCGCCATCCAGGCCGACAGCGTCTCCAGCTCGGTCTGATAGGTCTCCGAGATCAGCTCGCCCACCAGCTGCCCGGTATAGCCCGACCGCTGCACCCGCACCAAGGGCGACGACCCGTCCGACCCAAAGTGCCAGGGCCGGTTCTGCACCGACATGTCGCGGGAATGTGTCTCGGCGGCGGCGTTCAGCCGGGCGTCAAAGGCCAGCGGCGGCAGCGACTTTGCCCCGCGCAACGTGTTCACCGAATCAAGCAGCCGGAACGAGATCACCTGCTCGTCGCCCGGGTTGATGCGATAGACCTGCGGCAACGGCTTGCCATCCGCGCCCAAAGCGGGCCCTTGGGTCGGGGTGCAGGCTGCCAGCGCAAGACCCGCGCCCGACAGCAGAAACATGCGTCTTTCCATTTGGTCCACCAAACTCTTGCCGCAGGCTGCGGCGGTTGCCTCTCCTTAACGAAAGGTGGTGCCGGGATCAAACAGGCTTCTGCCGATCGGCGGAAGCTAACGGGCCTTTGATTTGCGACCCGCGTGCAAAGCGACTATACGGCCCGGAAAGCTACAGGAGTCTGGCCCATGACGAAGGAAACGATCAACCGGCGCGCCGTACTTGGCGGCGCTGTTGGCATGGCCGGACTGGCCGCGATGCCCGCACTGGCGCAGGACGCGACGACCGAATTCACCGCCCCCGCCTCGGCCACCGTGCGCAACAACGTGTCCAGCTTCCGGATGCTTCAGTGGCAGGACTATTTCGACAACACCCGCGGCGGTGCGATCCTGGTCGATATCACCTCGCGCGCGCTGCATTACTGGTCGGAGGATCAGTCGATCTACCGGCTGTATCCGACCTCTGTCCCGCTGTCCGAGGATCTGACCCGCCGTGGCCGGACCGAAGTCGTGCAAAAGGTGGTCAACCCGTCCTGGCGTCCGACGGCCTCGATGAAGGAACGCCACCCGGAATGGCCGGACGTCGTCGAAGGTGGCGCCAAGGACAACCCGCTTGGCACCCGCGCGCTGTATCTGTCCTGGACCTACTACCGCATCCACGGCACCCACGACACCCGCAAGATCGGCCGCAAATCGTCCAACGGCTGCGTGGGTCTGTACAACGAACACATCGAAGAGCTGTATGAAATGGCCAAGGTCGGGACCCAGGTCATCCTGATCTAGACCGCCACACAGCATGTCACCGGGGGACCGCAGGCGCAGGCTTGCGGTCCCTTTGCATTGTCTATCCCAGCAGATCGCGCCGGATCCGGTCAAAGATCGCCACCCCGCGCGGAATCAAGGCGTCTGGAAAATCAAAGTCCGGGTTGTGCAGAGCCGGTGACGCCTCGCCAGAGCCCAGCAGAAACATCGCCGACCGGGCATGGCGACCGAACAGTCCGAAATCCTCGGACGCGCGCATGGGAAAGCCAAAGTCCCCCAGCGGCAGGCCAAGCGCCTCTACCGCGCGCAGGATCGCGGTCGACGCTTCGGGATCGTTCACGCAGGCGGCAAACCGGTCGTGGTGGCTGATGTCAACCTCCAGCCCATGCGCCCCGGCCAAGCCTTTGGCCAGTCCGGTCACCCTGTCGCGCAGGGCGGCCATGTCGGCATCGGCCAGCGTGCGCAGGGTCAGCCACAATTCTCCTTCGCCGGGGGTGATGCCAAAGGCGGGCTCTCCCATCCGGGCGTGGCAGATGCTGACCAGCCGGAACCCCGGCTTCAGCGGCCCGCCAGTGCCAGCCGCCAACGCGGCGGGCATCAGTTCGGACAAGGCCAGAACCGGTGAAACCCCCGTTTCGGGGGCCGAGGCATGGGCCGTGCGCCCCCGGAACACCACCCGCAAGCCCTCGGACGCGCAATTCGCCGGTCCCGGCGCGATGATCGCCTGCCCCAGCGGATGCCCCGGCATGTTGTGCAGCGCAAAGGCCCAGTCGGGCGTGATCTCGGCAAAGCGCGGATCGGCCAGCACGGCAGCAGCCCCGCTGCCGTCCTCCTCGGCCGGTTGGAACAGCAGCACCACCCGCCCCCGCGCAGGTGGGTTGCGCGCAATGATGCGCGCCAGACCCAGAAGGATGGTCGAATGCCCCTCGTGACCGCAAAGATGCGCCTTGCCGGGGATAGTGGACCGATACTCGGCTTGCGAAAGTTCCTCGATCGGCAGCGCGTCAAGCTCGGACCGGAACAGGACAGTAGGCCCCGGTTCCGCCGCCTGCCACACCGCCGCGACACCATGGCCACCAAGCCCGGTCAGGATGCGGTCCGGGGCCAGGGCCTGCAAGGATCGCACGACCTCTGCCGCTGTCCATTCCTCTTGCCCTGACACCTCCGGGTGGCGGTGCAGATGGTGGCGAAAGGCGGTCAGTTCGACCAGGTCAAGGTTGGTCAGCAGCATGGAAACCCCCGGAAAGCCAAGCCCCTGCCACCGTCGCCCGTCCCGTCCAGCAAGGCAAGGGATCAGGCTGGCGAAAGTGTTAAGACCACCCTAACGGAAATTCACAAGTCATTGGAAAATATATAGATTTCGTATTTGTCCACCGTGGACACTATCCAGCCTTCGGCAGCCACCCGGCCAGGTTTTCCTCGATCACCGCGACCAGCGCGTCGATATGGGCGGGCTCGTCGTTCAGGCAGGGGATGTAGGTGAACTCCTCGCCCCCGGCATGTTCAAAGGCCTCCCGGATCTCTCCGTTGATCTCTTCCAGCGTCTCGATGCAGTCCGCCGAAAAGGCCGGAGCCATCACCGCGATCCGCTTTTTCCCCGCCTTCGCCAGCTCCGCCACATGCTCCACCGTGTAGGGTTTCAGCCATTCCTCCGGCCCGAAGACCGACTGGAATGTCGTGTCGATCGCCCCCTTCTCCCACCCCAGCCTTTCCCGCAACAGGCGCGAGGTTTTCTGGCACTGACAATGGTAGGGGTCGCCCTCCATCAGATACCGTTTCGGCATCCCGTGGTAGCTGGCGACCAGCACGTCGGGCCGGGTCTCCAGCTTGGCATAGGCCGCCTCGACCGACCGGGCCAGGGCGTCGATATACAGGGGATGCTCGAAATACTCCGGCACGGTCCGGACGGCGGGCTGGCGTTTCTCCTGCATCATTGCCCGGAAGAACTGGTCGTTCGCCGTGGCCGAGGTCGCCCCGGCGTAGTGGGGGTAAAGCGGGAAGAACAGGATCTTCTCGCACCCCGCCGCGACCATTGCCTTGACGCGGGCCTCGGTCGAAGGGTTGCCGTAGCGCATGCAGAAATCCACCATCACCCCGGCCCCATGCCGGTC
>JAKQLM010000603.1 GCA_029567145.1 Pseudomonadota bacterium | reverse complement strand
AAAGCGCCCGCCTGACCGGCGCCGGTTTCCTGCGCCGCCTGCTGGCAATCACCGTGCCCTTGGCGATCCGCGGAATGGCGGCAGGCGGCATCCTGATCTTCGTCAAGATCATCCGCGACCTGTCGCTGGTCGTCCTGCTGTTCACCCCCACCATGCCGGTGATGTCGGTGCTGGCCTACCGCTATGCCTCGGAAGGCTTCACCCAATACGCCAACGCAATCACGGTCGTGATTCTGGTCCTGTCCATCGTCGCCACTCTGATCGCCAGCAGCCTGCAGGCAAAATCGCAGCCCTGGCTGCAGTCGTGAAGGTTCCCCATGCTTGAGCTGAACTACATCACAAAGCGTTTCGGCAAGGTCGAGGCCGTCAAGGGCATCAGCCTGTCGGTCCCGGATGGGGCATTCCTTGCCCTCCTTGGTCCCTCGGGCTGTGGCAAGACCACGCTTCTGCGGATGCTGGCGGGACTGGAGCTACCGTCGTCCGGCCAGATCATCTTCGACGGGCAGGTCGTCTCGGACGGTGACCGGGCCTGGGCAGTCGATCCGGCGAAACGGAAGTCGGGCCTTGTGTTCCAGTCCTACGCGCTTTGGCCGCACATGACTGTCGCCGGCAATGTCAATTGGCCTCTGAAAGTGGCCGGAATGACTGCAGCCCAGCGCCAGACACGGGTCGATGAAGTGCTGCGGATGCTGTCGATTCACACCCTTGCCAGCCGCTACCCCAACGAGATCTCGGGGGGACAGCAGCAGCGCGTCGCCATCGCCCGCACCATCGCGCCAAAGCCCGGCATCCTCCTGTTCGACGAACCCCTCTCGAACCTGGACGCCAAACTGCGGATCGAAATGCGGACCGAGCTCATGCGCCTCCATCGCGCGACCGGGGCCACGACGGTTTACGTGACCCATGACCAGATCGAGGCGATGACCATGGCCACCCATATCGCGGTGATGGATCAGGGTCGCGTCGAACAGTTCGGCACGCCCGCCGATCTGGTGGCCAATCCGGCCTCGGCCTTTGTCGCGACCTTTGTCGGCACCCCGCCCAATAACCTTGTGCCGGTGGTCAAGAATGGCAACGGGTTCAAAGTCGGCGGTCGACACATGGCCATCACACCGCCCTCCGATCATGCACAGGCCATGTTCCGCGCCGAAAGCCTAGGGCTGGCCGAGACGGAAGGTCCACGCACCCTGCCGCTGGAACTGGCCGAGGTTTCCACCATCGCGGGCCGGACCATGGTCACCGGCATCGCCGCCGATATCCGCCTGACCGCGATCACCGAAAGCGCTCCCGCTGCCCGCATCGGCGACACCATCCATATCGTCCTGCCTGATCATGCGGATGCGTGGTTCGCGCCCTCTGGCGAAAGAATCGGCTGATGCGCCTTTTGCTAGTCCGTCACGGTCAGTCCGAATGGAACGCGAGCCGCCGCCTTCAGGGTCAGGCCGATATTGCACTGTCAGAAAAGGGCCGCGCGCAGGCGCGTGCACTGGCTCCGGTCATCGCCGCGATCCGACCGGATGCAGCGATCACCTCGGACCTCGCCCGCGCCGCCGAAACCGCACGCCTGATCTGGAACCAGCCCGCCAGTCCCACCGCAGCCCTGCGCGAGATCGACGTCGGCGACTGGACAGGGCAGGCGATCGCCCGTCTTGTCGCGGACGTCCCCGACGAATACCACGGCTGGCGCGCGGGAGCATTTGCCCCGCCCGGAGGCGAAATCTGGGCCGATTTCCGTGCGCGGACAGCCGCTGCGATCGCCGCAGCCCCGCAGTCCGGCAACCTGCTTGTCGTCTGCCATGGCGGTGTCATCCGCGCCCTGCTTGAGCATTTCCTGACCCTACCCCCGGGCCGGATCATCCCCGTCGGGCCCGCCAGCCTGACTTCCATCCGCCTCAACGGCGATCCGGGCGGCGCCCGGTTGGAGATGTTCAATTACACGGCCGGCCTGCCGGAATTCGAGGCGCCCGACTGACGGAATTGCTGGTGCAAAGTCGGATGCTGCACGACCTATTGAGCATTTCTGATCGAGGCGCAGAGACCTGGTACGAACATAGCAAGAGTCTCAAATCAGTCTCCGTTCTACGACCCACGGAAACCAAGCGTAAATGCGACCGGAAACGAATTCTTATTGTGCCCAGAGTGCACACGGGGCTTCGCAAGACACTGATTTAAATAAACTCTCTGTCCAGTCCATCATGGGGGCGACGGAGAGGTATGTGGCGTGTCGTGCATCATGTCGTCTGTCTTCACCCGGCCCGGCCGTTCGTTGCCCGCCCGCACAGGGTTGGTGGCCTTTGGCCTTTCCATAGCCGATATCGGTGGCAATGGGAAATCACCCTGCCGACGGACCATGGGGCGACGCTGCGATACCGGACAGCGCGTTCAGCCTTCTGACGGTCCACCCCGTGCCGCCCGGACGGGGACAGGCGGCCAATGACCGGCGTTGCGGGATAGGCCGAAGGTTTCCGACATATCAATTGGCCTTGATATATATCCTCACTACATATTGCCGCCCAAGAATCTGTGGACCCTTGAGGGCAGGCCGACAGGTGTCGGCATCACTTTCTGGGGGCACAGATGCCGGATACGAACCGCGCGCCTATGTTTGATCTGCGCGGCGCAAGGGTTCTTGTGACTGCTGGCGGCAGCGGGATCGGCCGGGCCATCGCCGAGACGTTTGTCGCGGCGGGGGCCCGGGTCCATGTCACCGACATTGCCAAGGCGGCGCTGGTGGACACGCTTGCCGCATTGCCTGCGGCCACCGGATCGGTGGGCGACGCCGCGCGGGCGGCGGATGTGGACCAGGTGCCCGCCGATGTTCTGGCTGCGCTTGGCGGGCTGGACATTCTGGTGAACAACGCGGGCATTGCCGGGCCGACCGGGGGCGTGGAGACCCATGACGATGCCGAGGTGGAACGCACGATCCAGGTCAACCTGACTTCGCATTTCTACTTTCTGCGCCGCTTCGTGCCGCTGCTGAAGACCTCGGGCCGCGATCCGTCGATCATCGCGATGAGCTCGGTCGCGGGTCGGTTGGGCTACAGCTACCGCACGCCCTATGCGGCGACGAAATGGGCGGTTGTCGGGCTGGTCAGTCGCTGGCGGCCAAGCTGGGGCCGGACGGGATAAGGGTCAACGCGATCCTGCCGGGGCCGGTGCAGGGCGACCGGATGGACCGGGTGATTGCCGACCGGGCAGAGGTGACCGGGGTCAGTTTCGACGAGATGCGCGAGGATTACCTGCGGAAGGCGTCGCTGCGGCGGATGGTCGAGGCGTCGGATGTGGCGAACATGGCGCTGTTCCTGGCCTCGGACCTGGCGCGGAACGTCAGCGGGCAGGTGATCAGCGTCGACGGCAATATGGAATACGTGTGACATGGCAACGCCCGGCAAGGTCATCATCACCTGTGCGGTCACCGGATCGGTGCACACCCCATCGATGTCGCCGCATCTGGCACTGACGCCGGACCAGATCGCCGATCAGGCGATCTGGGCGGCACAGGCAGGGGCGGCGGTCCTGCATCTGCACGCCCGCGACCCGGTGGACGGTCGCCCGACGCCCGATCCGGCGGTGTTCGACCAGTTCGTCCCCCGCATCGCCGTGACGACGGACGCGATCATCAACATCACCACGGGCGGAAGCGTGTCGATGACGCTGGACGACCGGCTGGCCTATCCGTTGCAGGCGGGGCCAGAGCTGTGTTCGCTGAACATGGGGTCGATGAACTTTGCCTTCCACAAGGCCGGGCGCGGGATCAGTGACTGGAAATACCCCTGGGAGGCAGGCCACATCGCTGGGTCCGAGGGCCAGATCTTCCGCAACACCTTCGCCGACATCAAATCGGTCCTCGCGCGCCTGGGCGATGCGCAGGGCACGCGGTTCGAGTTTGAATGCTATGACGTGGGGCACCTGCACAACCTGAAGCACTTTGTCGACGAGGGGCTGGTGAAGGGCCCGCTGTTCATCCAGTGCGTGCTGGGCATCCTGGGCGGGCTGAACGCCGACCCCGAGAACCTGTTCCTGATGCGGTCCACCGCTGACCGGCTGCTCGGGCGCGAAAACTACGCATTTTCGGTCCTCGGGGCGGGGCGGCGCCAGATGCGTCTGATCACGATGGGCGCAATCATGGGCGGGCATGTGCGGGTGGGGTTGGAGGACAGTCTGTATCTGGGGCGCGGCCAGTTGGCGCCGGACTGTGCCTCACAAGTCCTGAAAGTCAGCCGCATCCTTGAGGAGTTGTCGCTGGACATTGCCACCCCCGCCGAGGCGCGCGAGATCCTGCAGACCAAGGGCGCGGCACTAGGGGGGCCTTCTGGAATATGTCGTGATGGCGGTCACGGCGGCGCTGGTGATCCTGGCCTGCGGGATGGGGGTCGTGGTGATCTCGCGCGGGTTGGACCTGTCGCTGGTCGCCGCGATGGTGGCGGGGGCGGCGACCTTTGGCATCCTGATCGGCGGCGGCCTGCCC
>JAKQLM010000602.1 GCA_029567145.1 Pseudomonadota bacterium | reverse complement strand
GAACTGGAAGTCGGACCGCGCTGTGGCGGCCACGATGCGGGGGCTGTCCAGGAAATGGGTGTAGCGCTGCGCCGAGGACATCACCGAGGCCGCTTCGCGCTCGGATTTGCCAAGGAAGCGGTTGGCGGCGCGGGCGATCAGTCCCCCGGCAGCATCCGTGTCCTGCATCAGCTCCAGGAGGGTGCGGAACTTCTCGGGCGGCAGGGTCAGATATTCCCGCACGGTGGCGAGGGTCTTACGATCCTGATCCTCATGGGACACAGCGAACATGATCAGCCCGGCCAGCAGCGCCTTGGCCTCTTCGTTCCAATGCGCTTCCGACTGTTGGCCGGGCGGGTCCATCACGAGGGCTTCGGCCAAAGAAGCGGCATCTTCGCCCAGGTCGAGGCTTTTTGCGTCAAGCCGCCCAAGCGGGTTATAGGCCGAGGCGGGCCTGCCGGTGACGCCGAAGGGGTCGAGGATGTGAACCGCGCCGAACCGCTTGCGCGCCTCGCCTGCGATCTTCGCATTCTCGCCCTTGGGGTCGATCACCAGGACCGAGCGTTCGGCCAGCAGGAGGTTCGGGATGACCGTGCCGACCCCTTTGCCTGCCCTCGTGGGGGCAAGGGTCAGGAGGTGCGCCGGGCCGTCATAGCGCAAGAGCTTGCCGGTATCGAGGTCGCGGCCAATCAGGAGGCCGTCACCGCCTTCGAACGCTGCGCGTTCTTTCCGGCTGGCAAAGCGCGCCGAGCCGTGGCTGTCGCTTGGCCTGCGGCCCCAAAGCTTGATGCCCGTCCGGTTGGACCAATCATGCGCCCCGGCTATCCAGCCCGCGATCAGCATCGGCCAGAACAGGACCCAGTGCCAGAGGGCTTCGCCCATCGGCACGTCCGAAAGGATGATGATCACGATCAGCCAGGCGAACATCGCAAAGCCGGTGGCGATCACCATCCAGACGAAAAACCACACCGCAAGGATCGGGGTGAAGACAACGAAGGGGGACAGCCGCGACAGCAGCCCCAGGGCCGAGGTGATGTATTGCAAGATGGGTCAGGTCCGGTTGGAAGGGCAGGGGGGAAGGGACGAGCTGCGCTCGCCTTCTACGATGGCTCGCTGCGCGACGAAGCCAGATGCCGCGCCCGCTTCTGCAGGGCCGCAGGAAGC
>JAKQLM010000591.1 GCA_029567145.1 Pseudomonadota bacterium | reverse complement strand
CAGACCCGCGGCGACCTGCGCCACGGGCAGAAACGGCAGCGTTCCGAAATAGATCAGCATCGCTGCACCGTGAATGCCCGACCGCGCCAGCACCGCGCCAAACCGGCGGGGCCAAAGCCGAAAGCCGAACAGCCGACCGGCAATCGCCAGCATCGGCAAAGCCATCGCCGCCCGGGTCGCGTGAAACTGCCACAACCCGCCATCCCGTTCGATGACGCGCACGAAATTGTCGGTAAAGCCGATGACCGTCGCATAGACCAGCACGGCCAGCGCCGCCGCCAAAGTCCGGTTTCCAGTTCCGCTCATTGCCTGCCGCCTGCTGTCATTTGCCCTGCTTTGCCCGGTCAGGCGCGGACCTTCCAGCCTGAACGCGACCCTTTCGGCGGTTTCCCAGTCGGTGCAGCACCTTCGCGCCTGCAAGTGATTGTTCTGCGCCCCGGCTGGCGATAAGCTGCCGCCAAAGGCCAAGGACCATTCAGCCGATGACGGCGCTTAAAAAGTATCAGAGACTCGAATGCTTTGGCCTGTGGCGGGCGACGCCCCATGATCAGCGCCGCGAAGTGCATGTCCGCTTTGGCGATGCGACCCTGATCCTGATCGATCCCAAAAGTGGCACCGCGCTTAGCCACTGGTCGTTGCCAGCGGTGGAGCAGTTGAACCGGGGCACCTTCCCGCCAGTCTTTGCACCGGGGCTTGATTCGGGCGAAAGCCTTGAACTTGAGGACCCCGACATGATTGCCGCGCTTGAGACGGTGCACAGCGCCGTCCAGGCCGCCGTTGCCCGTCCCGGTCGCCTGCGCGGCATGATTCTGGCAGGTACGGCGCTGGCCCTGATCGCGGGCGGCACGTTCTGGCTGCCGGGGGCGCTGGTGACCCATACCGCCTCGGTCGTGCCATTTGCGCAGCGGGCCGAGATTGGCCAGCGCGTGCTGGACGATCTTAGCCGCGTCACCGGCGCGCCCTGCAACAACCAGTTCGGGCTGAAAGCGCTGGCGCAACTGTCCGAACGGGTCTTTGGCCCCGTCGATACCCCGATCCTTTACGTGATGCCCGAAGGCGTCGAAGTCCCGCTGCATCTGCCCGGCGATGTGATCATCCTGCCGCGCCGTCTGATCGAAATCGGAGTGTGAATATGTCGGCAATGGAGGAAAAGATGTCAGATCATCCCGATACAGACGCACCGCTCTGGCCCGCCGGACTTGAGGACGCGCTGATCTGTGACATGACCTATCCACAGTCTCCGGCGGGGCCTTTGATGATCCCGGACTTCGGCGATTCCATGC
>JAKQLM010000630.1 GCA_029567145.1 Pseudomonadota bacterium | reverse complement strand
TCACCTGCGGGCTGTGCATCGACGCCTGCAACGACGTGATGGACAGGATCGGCAAGCCGCGCGACCTGATCGGCTATCTGGCCCTGACGGACGAGGTTCGCGAACGCCAGGGCCAGCCGCCGAAATCGGTCTGGGCGCATGTGTTCCGCCCCCGCACGGTCATGTATACCGTGCTGTGGGGCGGGGTCGGGATCGGGTTGATCGTGGCGCTGTTCCTGCGCTCTCCCATCGACGTCAGCGTGACCCCGGTCCGCAACCCGACCTATGTCACGCTGTCGGACGGCAGCATCCGCAACGCCTATGACCTGCGCCTGCGCAACATGCAGGGCGACGACGCGCAGTTCACCATCACCGTCACGTCGGACGCCCCGGTGGACATGTCGATCGAAGGGGTCAAGGGCCTGACGGTCACCGTCCCGGCGAACGAGACGATGTCGCAGCGGGTGTATCTGACCGGCGCGGCGGGGTCGGATGCGGCGGAATCGGACCGGACCGAGGTGCGGCTCTGGATCGAAGAGCAGGGCACGACGAACCGCGTGCACCATGATACGATCTTCAACGGCAAGGACGAGGACGGGACCAATGACTGAACTGACCGGCAAGCATGTCTTTGCGATCACGGCCAGCGCCTTTGCGGTGATCATCGGGGTGAACCTGGTTCTGGCCTTTCAGGCGGTCAGCACCTTTCCGGGCCTGGAGGTCGACAACTCCTATGTCGCCAGCCAGGGCTTCAACGATCGCAAGGCCGCGCAAGAGGATCTGGGCTGGACCATGACCCCCGGCTATGATGCGGGCCGGCTGACGCTGGCGTTCCACGACCGTGATGGCCAGCCGGTGCAGGTGACCGACCTTCAGGTCCTGATCGGTCGCACCACCGAAGCCAAGGAAGACAGCTGGCCCGCCTTCACGCCGGTCGGCCTGGGCTATGCTGCCGATCTTCCGCTGGCGCGCGGCAAGTGGATGGTGAAGGTCACCGCCCGCTCGCCAGAGGGCACGCTGTTCGAACAGCGCTCTGAACTTTTCGTGCAGGGCTAGGCGATGGCAGTCGTCGAGGACTTTTCCGCAGGAATGGGTCGTGCCCCGGTGTCGGCCTGCCCGGCCTGCGCCGTCGTGCCCGCCGCCGAACGCATCGCCGCCTTGCGGGCCGAGCGTGAGGGCCGGATCATCCTGTCCCTCCCGGGGGCCAGCGGGGCCGACACGATCCTGACCGTCGAAGCCGCGCTGCAGGCCGTGCCGGGCGTGCAGTCGGCCCGGGTCAACCTGACGCAAAAGCGGGTCAGCCTGCTGACGGCGGGGGCGGTCACTCCGGTGCACCTGGTGTCGGTGCTGGCGGATCTTGGCGTCGAGGCGCACGAACTGGACCCAGGCCTGCTTAGCGCCACCGAAACCGACCGGCAGGGCCGCGATCTTCTGATGCGGGTGGGGGTGGCGTTCTTTTCGATGATGAACGTGATGCTGTTGTCCGTCGCGGTCTGGTCCGGGGCCGAGGATGCGACGCGCGACCTGTTCCACTGGATTTCGGGCGCGATTGCCCTGCCGACCGTGGTCTTTGCCGGACAGCCGTTCTTCAAGTCGGCCTGGGCCAGCCTTCGCCAAGGCAAGCTGGGGATGGACGTCCCGATTTCGCTGGCGCTGATCCTGGCGTCGTCGATCTCGGTCTATGAAACCTGGATGTCGGGGCATCACGCCTATTTCGACGCGGCGGTGATGCTGTCGTTCTTCCTGCTGGTCGGGCGCTATCTGGACCACCGGACCCGCGCGATTGCCCGGTCCGCCGCCGAAGAACTCGCCGCGCTGGAAGTTCCCCGCGCCATCGTGCTGGTGGACGGGGTCGAGGTCGAGACGGTGATTTCCGCCGTGGCCCCCGGGGATCTGGTGCTGGTGCGCCCCGGCGCGCGGATGCCGGTCGACGGGGTGGTGATCCACGGCGCGTCCGAAATCGACCGCAGCCTCCTGACCGGCGAAAGCCTGCCGGTTCCGGCGGGCCAGGGGACCATCGTCAGCGCAGGCGAGGTCAACCTGACCGGCCCACTGACTGTGCAGGTGACGGCGGCGGGCAAGGATTCCAGCCTGCACCGCATGGCCGATCTGGTCGCCGTCGCCGAAAGCACCAAGACCCGGTACACCAGCCTGGCCGACCGCGCGTCGCGGCTGTATTCGCCGCTGGTGCATATCCTGTCGTTCAGCGCCTTTGGCTACTGGATGTGGGCGACGGGGGGCGATGTGCGCTATGCGATCAACATCTCTGCCGCTGTCCTGATCATCACCTGCCCTTGCGCCCTCGGCCTTGCGGTTCCGGCGGTGATCACCTCGGCCAGCGGCAAACTGTTCCGCAAGGGCCTGCTGATCAAGCATGGCACCGCGCTGGAACGACTGGCCGAGGTTGATACCGTCGTCTTCGACAAGACCGGGACCCTGACCCTTGGCGTGCCCGAGCCGGTTGGACTGGCACAGCATCCGGCAGACGCGCTGGCCCTGGCGGCGGCGCTGGCGGCGGGGTCGTCGCATCCCCTGGCGCGGGCCTTGGCCGATGGCGCCCGCGTCTTGGGCATCGCTCCCGCTGACGTGGCCGACCTGCGCGAGGTGCCCGGTCACGGGATCGAAGGCCAATGGCAGGGCACCCGTGTCCGGCTGGGCCGGGCCGACTGGTGCGGGGCCAGGCCTTTGGCCGAAACCGCGACCTATCTGGCGGTCAACGGCGTGACGCATGGCTTTGCCTTCATCGACCGGCCCCGCCCGGGTGCCGCGCAGGCGGTGCAGGCGCTGCAGGCAGCCGGGATGCGGATCGAGCTTCTGTCCGGGGATGCCGAAGCCCCGGTCCGCGCTCTGGCCGAGCGTCTGGGCATCGCCGAGTGGCGCGCAGGCGTGCTTCCGGCGGAAAAGGCGGCCCGCGTGGCCGACCTGTCGGGCGCGGGTCGCAAGGTTC
>JAKQLM010000565.1 GCA_029567145.1 Pseudomonadota bacterium | reverse complement strand
CCGCATCTGTGGAAGCTGGCCGAGGACATGCGCGCCGTCTGCCCGGCAGCGATCATGCTGCAATACGTCAACCCGATGGCGATCAACACCTGGGCTTTGGGTGCGAAGTTCCCCGACATCCGGCAGGTCGGCCTTTGCCATTCCGTGCAGGGCACCGCCGAGGAACTGGCCCGCGATCTGGAGATCCCCGCTGACACGCTTCGCTACCGCGCGGCGGGCATCAACCACATGGCCTTTTACCTGAACTTCGAGGCGCGTCAGCCCGATGGCAGCTACCGCGACCTTTATCCCGCGCTGAACGCGGGCTACCTGAAGGGCGCGATCCCAAAGCCGTCCAGCTGGAACGCCCGCTGCCCCAACAAGGTGCGCTACGAGGTGATGACCCACCTGGGCTATTTCGTCACCGAATCGAGCGAGCATTTCGCCGAATACGTGCCGTGGTTCATCAAGACCCACCGCCCCGACCTGATCGAGACGTTTGGCATCCCGTTGGACGAGTACCCGATCCGGTGTGAGGAACAGATCGCCCGCTGGGCCGCGCAGGCCGAGGAATACCGGAAAGCCGACACCATCCTCGTCAAGCCGACGCATGAATATGCCGCAACGATCATGAACTCGGTCGTGACCGGCACGCCGTCGGTGATCTATGGCAACGTGCCGAACCGGGGCTTCATTCCGCAATTGCCAGCCGGTGCCGCGGTCGAGGTGCCGACCCTGGTCGATGCCAACGGGCTGCAGCCGACGACCGTCAACGACATCCCGCCGCAGCTGATCGCGCTGATGCGGACCAACGTCAACGTGCAGGAACTGACCGTCGCCGCGCTGATGGAGGAGAGCCGCGAGCATGTCTACCACGCGGCCATGCTGGACCCGCACACGGCGGCGGAACTGGACCTGCGCCAGATCCGCAAACTGGTCGACGATCTGATCGCCGCCCATGGTGACTGGATGCCGGCTTGGCTAAGATCGCGCAAGGCAGCGTAAGGGCAGAGCGATGACAGCGACATTCCCCGATCTGAAAAGTCGGTCGGTTTTCATCACCGGCGGCGGCTCTGGCATCGGCGCGGCCCTGACCGAGGCCTTTCTGCGCCAGGGGGCAAAGGTCGCGTTCTGCCAACGCTCGGACGCGACGCCGTTCTGCGACCAGATGGAGCAGGCGACCGGCAACCGCCCGCTGTTCCTGCCCTGCGACATTTCGGTGACCGATCAGCTGCAACTGACCCTGTCGACAGCGGCAAGAGTGCATGGCCCGATCTCGGTTCTGGTCAACAACGCCGCCAACGATCAGCGGCACGAGACGCTGAAGACGGACGAGACGTTCTGGGACTGGTCGATCAATGTGAACCTTCGTTCGTATTTCTTCGCCTGCCAGTCGGTGATCCCCGGAATGCAGGCCGCCGGGGGCGGGTCGATCATCAATTTCTCGTCCATCAGCTACATGATGGCGGACAAGGGTTATGCCGCCTACATCACCGCGAACGCCGGGATTGTCGGCCTGACCCGCACGTTGGCGCGTGAGTTCGGTCCCGACCGCGTGCGCGTCAACGCCGTCGCCCCCGGTTGGGTGCTGACCGACCGGCAAAAGGAACACTGGGTCACGCCCGAGGCGCTTGCCGCCCACCTTGCACGCCAGTGCCTGCCCGATCCGATCCAGCCGGACGACATGGCGGGCATCGTGCTGTTCCTTGCCTCGGATGCCTCGCGCATGATGACCTCGCAGACGCTGATCCTGGATGGGGGCTACATCTCATCATGAACAAACGTTCGGAAATCAGGCCGGACTGGATCGCGGTCGACTGGGGCACCACCAATCTGCGCGCCTGGGCCATCGGGCAGGGGCAGGTCCTGGCAGAGCTGACCTCGGACGACGGCATGGGCAAGCTGCCCCGCGACGGATTCGAGCCCGCGCTTCTGCGCCTGATAGAGCCGTGGTTTGAGTCCCGGCCCCCGGTCGTGGCCTGCGGCATGGTCGGCAGCCGTCAGGGCTGGTGCGAGGCCCCCTACCGGACCACCCCCTGCGCGCCGCTGGACCAGGCGGCGCTGGTTCAGGCCCCGACGACCGACCCGCGCCTGCGCGTCAGCATCGCGCCGGGGTTGAAGCAGACCGCCCCCGCCGATGTCATGCGCGGCGAGGAAACCCAGATCGCCGGGGCCTTGGCCCTGATGCCGGGCTATGACGGGGTGTTCTGCCTGCCCGGCACCCATACGAAATGGGTCCACATCAGCGCGGGCGAGGTCGTCAGCTTTCAGACCTTCATGACCGGAGAGATGTTTGCCCTGCTGTCCGAGGCGTCCGTCCTGCGGCACGGGATGCAGGGCGGTGGCTGGGATGACGCCGCGTTCGACATCGGTGTTTCGGACGCGCTGTCGCGTCCGGAACGCATTGGCGCGCGGCTGTTTTCCTTGCGGGCCGAAGGGCTTGTCGCTGGTCTTGCCCCCGCGGCTGCCCGGTCCCGGCTTTCGGGCCTGCTGATCGGAACCGAACTTGCCGCCGCCCGGCCCTATTGGCTGGGTCAGCGCGTCACACTGATCGGTGCCGAGAAACTGTCCGCCGCCTATGCCCGCGCGCTGGCTGTCCAGGGCGTCGCGACCGACATGCTGTCCGCCACGGCCTGCACGCTTGCGGGCCTGTCCACCCTTGCCCTGCAGACCGAGGCAGCCCCGCAATGACCGAACACCGCAACCTGATCGCCATCCTGCGCGGGATCACCCCCGCCGAAGCCGCGCCTGCCGCTCTGGCCCTGGTCGCTGCCGGGATCACCCGGATCGAGGTGCCGCTGAACTCGCCCGATCCGTTCGCCTCGATCGCCGCCATGGTGAACGCCACCCCGTTGGCCCGGATTGGCGCCGGGACTGTCCTGACGGTAGAGCAGGTCGCAGAGGTCAAGGCGGCGGGTGGCACGCTTGTCGTCTCGCCCAACTGCGACCCCGAGGTCATTGCCGCCACCCGGGCCGCCGGTCTGGCAAGCTGGCCCGGCGTGATGACCCCGACCGAGTGCTTTGCCGCGATCAAGGCCGGAGCGACCGGGTTGAAGCTGTTTCCCGGCAGTCTGATCGGGCCCGAAGGATTGAAGGCGATCCGGGCCGTCCTGCCAAGGGACCTGCCGGTCTATGCCGTCGGGGGGGCCGGCCCGGCCAACTTTGCCGACTGGGTCAAGGCCGGGGCCAGTGGCTTTGGCATCGGCACGGCGCTGTATGTACCAGGCCTGTCGGTCGAGGAAATTCGCCTCCGGGCCGACCAGATCGTCGCGGCGCATGACACGGTGTTTGCATGATCTTCGATTCCCGGCGCTGCGAACTGGGGGAAGGGGCGCTTTGGCATCCCGTATGTGAACAACTGTTCTGGTTCGACATCCTGAACCGCACCCTGTGGTCACAGTCCATGGGGCAACCTGCCTCGTGGACCTTCGACCGGATGGTCTCGGCCGCCGGATGGATCAGCCGGGACGAGCTTTTGGTCGCGACGGAAAGCGGCCTTGTGCGGTTTCACCTTGGCACGGGTGCGCAGGCCGTCCTGGCCAGCGTTGGCAGTCCGCAAACCCGGTCGAATGATGGCCGCGCGGACCGGCAGGGTGGGTTCTGGTTCAGCACGATGGGGCGCAAGGCTGAACCCGGCGCAGGCGCGATCTGGCGCTGGTACAAGGGCGAGACGCGCCAGCTGTTCCCCGGCATCACCATTCCCAATGCGATCAGCTTCACCCCCGACGGGACGGCGGCGCATTTTGCCGATACCGCCACGGGCCAGGTGATGAAGGTCGCGCTGGACAGTGCTGGCTGGCCCAAGGCCGCACCCACGCTTTGGCTGGACCTTGCCGCCGAGGGCCTGAACCCTGACGGCGCGGTGATTGACGCCGAGGGCCTGTTCTGGAACGCGCAATGGGGGGCCGGTCGGGTTGCCGCCTATGCCCCCGATGGCCGTTTCCTGCGCGCGGTCAGCGTGCCCGACGCGCCGCAAACCTCGTGCCCGGCATTTGGCGGGCCGGGGATGACCACGCTTTACGTCACCACCGCGCTGGAAGGCTACGGCCCCGCCGACCGCCAGCGCTACCCCGGCTCGGGCCAGGTCTTCGCCTTTGAAGGCATCGCGCGCGGGCTGCCAGAACCACAGGTCCGGACATGAATGACACCGCCCGCCAACGCAGCCTTGGCGTCTGCTACTACCCCGAACACTGGCCCGAATCGCAATGGGCCGAAGATGCCGCCCGCATGGCAGGGCTGGGCCTGACCTGGGTGCGGATCGGCGAATTCGCCTGGAGCCGGATGGAGCCGGAGCCGGGGCGGTACGACTGGGACTGGCTGGACCGGGCGATTGCGACGCTGGGTGCGCGGGGGCTGAAGGTGGTGCTGGGCACGCCCACGGCCAGCCCGCCGCGCTGGATGGTGGACAGGCACCCGGACATGTTCGCGGTGGATGCCGCGGGGAAGGTGCGCGGGTTTGGCTCGCGTCGGCACTATGATTTTTCGCACCGGGGCTATCGGGTTGAGTGTGCGAAGATCGTCACGGCGATGGCCGAGAGGTATGGGAAGAACCCGCACGTGGCGGCCTGGCAGACCGACAACGAATACGCCTGCAACGAGACGACGCTTTCCTACTCCGAGGCCGCGAAGGCGGCGTTCCAGGATTGGCTGGCGCAGAAGTACCAGTCGCCAGACGCGCTGAACCGGGCCTGGGGCAATGTGTTCTGGTCGATGGAATACCGGGATTTCCGCGAGATCGGCCTGCCGAACCTGACCGTCTGTGAACCGAACCCGTCCCACGTCATGGATTTCCGCCGGTTCGCCAGCGACGAGGTGCAAAGCTTCAACAAGCTGCAGGTCGACATCATCCGCAAGCATTCGGCGGCACCGGTGGCGCACAACTTCATGGGCGCGATCACCGAGTTCGATCACTGGGAGGTGGGCGCGGACCTCGATATCGCGTCGTGGGACAGCTATCCGCTGGGGTTCCTGTCGGACCGAATTCCGGCCGACGCCGAGCACAAGCGGCGCTTCGTGCGGCAGGGCGACCCGGATTTCCAGGCCTTCCACCATGACCTGTACCGCGCCGTCGGAAAGGGCCGCTGGTGGATCATGGAACAGCAGCCCGGCCCGGTGAACTGGGCGCCGTTCAACCCCGATCCCCTGCCCGGGATGGCGCGGCTTTGGGCCTGGGAGGCGTTCGCGCACGGGGCCGAGGCGGTGTGCTATTTCCGCTGGCGTCAGGCCCCCTTTGCGCAAGAGCAGATGCATGCGGGCCTACTGCGTCCCGACAGCGCCCCGGCGCAGGCCTTTGGCGAAGCGATGCAGGTGGCACAGGAACTGGCCGCGATGCCGGTGGCAGGGACCGCCCGCGCCAATGTGGCGCTGATCTTCGACTACGCCTCGGACTGGGCCTGGGAGATTCAGCCGCAGGGCCGTGGTTTCAGCTATTTCTGGCTGGTGTTCCACATCTACAAGGGGTTGCGGCGCCTGGGGTTGAACGTGGACATCCTGCCGCCCGACGTGGCCGACCTGTCGGGCTACAAGCTGGTTCTTGCGCCGGGCCTGTTTTCGCTGTCCGCCCCGCTGAAGGCGGCCCTGGCCGCGCACAAGGGCACCTCGGTCCTTGGACCGCGGACGAACACGCGCACCCCGGACTTTGCGATTCCCGTCCCCCTGCCCCCCGCGCTGCCGGGGTTGGATGCCGTGATTGCACGGGTCGAAAGCCTGCCGCCCGACGTGCCGGTGCCGCTGACCGAAGGCGGGGCTCTCGTGCATTGGCGCGAAAAACTGGAGGGCGGGGCGACGGTTGTCGAAAGCGCCGAGGACGGCTGGCCCGCGCTGGTGGCGGCGGGCAAGCTGCATTACCTGGGCGGCTGGCCGGACGACACAGCGCTGACCCGCATCCTGCAGCGCGCCTGTGCGGCCGAAGGGATTGAGACCGACCCCCTGCCCGAAGGCCTGCGTCGCCGCGATACCGACACGCACCGGTTCCTGTTCAACTACAACCCGGTCCCGGCGGAATGGGGCGGGGTCAGCATCCCCCCCGCCGGGGTTCACTGGACAGTGCGAGAGCCGGGCGTCTAGCCCGGCTTACCCCCGGGGCGGCTGGACCAGTCCGCGCTGCACGGCGGGACGCGCCAGGAACCGGTCAAGATAGGCGGGCACGGTCTTCAACTGGTGCCAGCCCGCGATATCCGCCGCCTTGTAAAAGTCGCGCAGGGTCCGCAGCCAGGGGCCGATGGCGATATCGGCGATGGAAAACTCACCCACGATCCAGTCCTTGCCTGCCAAGGCCCCGTCCAGAACCTTCAGCAGCCGCTCTGCCTCGGCCCGGTAGCGTTCCTTGGGGCGCGGGTCCTCGACGTCTTTTCCGGCGAAATGGTGGAAATAGCCCAGCTGGCCGAACATCGGCCCGATGCCACCCATCTGGAACATCAGCCACTGGATCACCTCCCAGCGCTTGCCCTCGGGGATCAGCTTTCCCGACTTTTCCGCCAGATACAGCAGGATCGCCCCACTTTCAAACAAGGCCAGCGGCTGACCGCCCGGACCCTGCGGGTCGATGATCGCGGGGATCTTGTTGTTCGGGTTCAGGCTTAGAAACGCCGGGCTGGTCTGGTCGTTCCTGGCGAAATCCACCAGATGCGGGTCATAGGGCAGGCCCATCTCCTCCAGCGCGATGGACACCTTCACCCCGTTCGGAGTGGGCAAGGAATACAACTGGATCGCCTGCGGATCGCGCGGAGGCCAGCGGCTGGTGATCGGAAAGTCGCCAAGTGTGGACAAGATGCGCTCCTATCTGCGGACTGTGCAAGCCTAGGCAAAAATTCCCCCTTCGGAACCCCAAAACTTGTGCGATAGTTCGCGCGGGCCTGTGCGCCTGTGCAACCAGGAACCCGCCGATCAAGGTGGGTCAAAGAGGGAACTGTGGAATGCTTAACGAATTCAAGGCCTTCATTGCGAAAGGCAACGTGCTGGACCTGGCCGTCGGGATCATCATCGGTGCGGCGTTCACGGCGATCGTCACCTCGGTCGTCGATGACCTGATCAACCCGATCATCGGCATGATCGTTGGCGGGGTCGATTTTTCGTCGGTCGGCTTCTCGATCGGCGAGGCGCGTTTCAACATCGGCAACTTCATCAACGCCGTGATCAAGTTCGTGATCATCGCCTGGGTGGTGTTCCTGATCGTCAAGGCGGTCAACCGCATGATGCCGAAGAAGGAAGA
>JAKQLM010000563.1 GCA_029567145.1 Pseudomonadota bacterium | reverse complement strand
CAGCCGCCGCCCGCCCAGCACCGGATCGAACCGCTTGAACAGCTCCGGGTCCTGCGTGGTGATGCCCGCCGGGTCGCGGCCTTCGTGCCAGTCGTCATAGGCATCCGACGTGGTGCCCAGCTTCTGATATTCTTCCTCGTGCACCGGATCGTTGTCGCCCAGCGCGATCAGCGCGGCCGTCCCGATCGCCACTGCATCCGCGCCCAGGGCCATCGCCTTGGCCACATCGGCACCACTGCGAATACCGCCCGAGACGATCAGCTGCACCTTGCGGTGCATCCCCAGGTCCTGCAGCGCCTTCACCGCCTGCGGGATGCAGGCCAGGATCGGCATGCCGACATGCTCGATGAACACGTCTTGCGTCGCCGCCGTGCCGCCCTGCATGCCGTCCAGCACAACGACATCTGCCCCGGCCTTCACCGCCAGCGCCGTGTCATAGTAGGGCCGAGCACCCCCGACCTTCACATAGATCGGCTTTTCCCAATCGGTGATCTCGCGCAGTTCCATGATCTTGATTTCCAGATCATCGGGGCCCGTCCAATCCGGGTGCCGACAGGCCGAGCGTTGGTCGATCCCCTTCGGCAGGTTCCGCATGTTGGCAACCCGGTCGCTGATCTTTTGCCCCAGCAGCATCCCGCCGCCACCCGGCTTTGCGCCCTGACCGACCACGATTTCAATCGCATCCGCGCGGCGCAGGTCGTCGGGGTTCATCCCGTAGCGCGACGGCAGATACTGATAGACCAGCGTCTTGGAATGGCCGCGCTCTTCCTCGGTCATCCCACCATCACCCGTTGTGGTGGACGTGCCCGCCGCCGAAGCGCCACGCCCCAATGCCTCCTTTGCCGGACCGGACAAGGCGCCGAACGACATGCCCGCGATGGTCACCGGAATCTCCAGATGGATCGGCTTCTTGGCAAAGCGCGTGCCCAGCCAGACGTCGGTCGCGCATTTCTCGCGGTAGCCTTCCAGCGGATAGCGGCTGATCGACGCGCCCAGGAACAGCAGGTCGTCGAAATGCGGCAGGTGGCGCTTGGTGCCGCCGCCGCGAATGTCATAGATGCCGGACGCAGCGGCGCGGCGGATTTCCGCGTTCACGGCCGGGGTGAACGTGGCCGAGAAACGGGGCGGGGTGCGGGGAAGATCACTCATGCTGCCTCAATACGCCGAAGCGTTGTCGATGTTGAAATTGTACAGCTTGCGGGCCGAGCCGTAGCGCTTGAACTCTTCCGGCTTGGCTTTGCCGTCCGCCTCGCCACGCTTCAGAAGGTCGACCAACAGCGCCAGATGCTCGGGCCGCATCTCTTTCTCGATGCAGTCCGCGCCCAGCGATTTCACCGACCCGCGCACGAACAATCGCGCCTCATACAGCGAGTCGCCCAGCGCGTCCCCCGCATCGCCCAGCACGACAAGGCTGCCCGACTGCGCCATGAACGCCGACATGTGGCCGATGCTGCCATGCACCACGATGTCGATCCCCTTCATCGACACGCCACAGCGGCTGGAGGCGTTGCCCTTGATCACCAGCAGCCCACCCCGCCCGGTCGCCCCGGCATACTGGCTGGCATTGCCGTCGATGATCACCGTGCCGGACATCATGTTTTCCGCGACACCCGGCCCGGCGCTGCCCTTGATCCGGATTGTCGCCTGCTTGTTCATCCCGGCGCAGTAGTACCCGGTGGACCCCCGCACGGTGATGTCGACCGGCGCATCCACGCCCGCAGCAATCGCATGCGCGCCCTTGGGGTTCACGACTTCCCACGCCGTCATGTTGGTCTGGCCTTTCAGCCCGTGCAGCGCCGAGTTCAGCGCGCGAAGGCCCTCTTTGCCCAGATCGAAGCTCTGCATTCTCTCAACGCTCCCAGAAATACACAGTGGCGGGTTCCGGCTCCCAGACACGGGCATCCTCGATCCCCGGCAGGTTGACCAAGGCCCGGTATTCCGACCCAAAGGCGACATACTGGTCGGTTTCGGCCATCACGGCGGGCTTGCAGGCGATGGGGTCACGCACCACGCCAAAGCCGTTCTTGGTGCCGACGACAAAGGTGAAGAACCCGTCCAGGTCAGTCAGCGTCGCCTCCAGCGCGTTGCCCAGCGTCTCACCGGTCTGCAGCTTGTGGCTGATGAAGGCGGCACCGACTTCGGTGTCATTCTCGGTCTCGAAGGTCATTCCGAGGCGGCGAAGCTCACGCCGCACGCCGTTGTGGTTCGAGAGGCTGCCGTTGTGAACAAGGCACTGATCCGACCCGGTAGAGAACGGGTGCGCGCCCATCGTGGTCACCGCCGATTCGGTCGCCATCCGCGTATGGCCGATGCCATGGGTGCCCTTCATCTTGGCCACATCAAAGCGGGCAGCCACGTCTTTCGGCAGGCCAACCTCTTTGAAGATCTCGATGCTGTCGCCCGCGCTCATCACCTTGACGTTCGGGCGCAGGTGCGACAGCGCCGAACGTCAAGGTGATGAGCGCGGGCGAC
>JAKQLM010000552.1 GCA_029567145.1 Pseudomonadota bacterium | reverse complement strand
TGGCCGGACAGCCGCGCGGGCAGCGATGTGGCCTGCGCGATCACCCGGTCAGCCTTTCGTAAAGTGCGGCATAGGCGGCGGCGCTGGTCTCCCAGCCCACCGGGTGCGCCATCGCGTTGGACCGAAGCTTGGCCCACAGTTTCGGCTGGCGGTACAGCACCAGCAGCTGCGTCAGCGCCTGCCCGAAGGCCAGCGTGTCCACCGGGTGAAAGGTGATGCCCGTCGCCGCCCCCGCCGCCAGCGTGGCGGGGTTCGCGCCGATCACCGTATCGGCCAACCCGTCCACCAGACTGACCACCGGCAAGGTGCCATAGCGCAGGCCATACATCTGCGTCAGACCGCAAGGCTCGAACCGGCTGGGGACCAGAACGGCATCCGCACCGGCAAACAGGCGGTGGCTCAGGCTTTCGTCATAGCCGATCCGCACGGCCACCCGCCCGGGAAAGCGCGCGGCCAGGTTGCGCATCGCCGCTTCCATCCCCGGATCGCCAGAGCCAAGCACGATCAACCCGCCGCCCCCCAGCACGAAATCGGGGACGACGGCGGGCAGAAGGTCGATGCCCTTCTGGTCGGTCAGGCGGCTGACGACGATGGCCAGCGGACCGGGGACATCCAGCCCGAATTCCTGGCACAGGCTTGCCCGTGCGGAGACCTTTCCGGCCAGGGATTTCGGCCCGAACGGCGGTTCTTCCGCCCCCGGGTTCCAGACGGACGTGTCGACCCCGTTCAGGATGCCCGACACCACCGGCCCCCGCGCGGCCAGCACGCCCTGCAGACCCATGCCGAACTCGGGTCGCATCAGTTCGGCGGCATAGGACGGCGACACGGTGGTGATCCAGTCCGCCGTCACCAGCCCGCCCTTCAGCGACGAGATTCCACCGTAATATTCCAGTGCGTCCGTGTGGAACGCATGACCGGGCAGCCGCAGGATCCCCAGCATGTGACCGGGTGCCCAGCCCTGAAAGGCGATGTTGTGGATGGTCAGAACCGACTTGCAGCCGCCGTTGCCGTGATAGGCAAGATACGCCGGGGCCAGCCCCGCCTGCCAGTCATGCGCATGCAGGACATCGGGTTTCCAGTCCGCCAGCCCTTCGCGGGCGATCTGGGCGGCGATCCAGGACAGGGCCGCAAACCGGATGGCATTGTCGGGATGTTCGCCCTGCAGCGACGAATACGGCCCACCGTCGCGGTCAAAGAGGTGCGGCGCGTCCAGAAGCAGCACCGGCACGCCCGCGACGGTCCCCGCCAGCACCCGCCCCGGCCCGCCCCACAGGTCGCCCTCTTCCCAGACCACCGGCCAGCCTGCCGTCTGCGCCTTCAGCGCGCGGTAGCACGGCAACAGCACCCGCATGTCCCAGCCTGTGACGGCCAACGCCGCAGGCAGCGCGCCCACGACGTCGGCCAACCCTCCGGTCTTGACCAGAGGCACGCATTCCGACGCCACCGACAGAACCCGACCGCCCATTTGCCTTGCCTTTCAGAAACTTCCCGCCCGGAGGTAACGTCCCCTCCGGGCAAGGTCCAGACCTTCAGCCCAAGGCCTTGGCCCGCGCGTCCAGCATGTCCTGCGTGATCAACACGATCCCGCCTTCGCTGCGGCGGAACCATTTCATGTCGTCGGCCGCATCTTCGCCCACGACCAGGCCTTCCGGGATGATCACCCCCCGGTCGATCACGCAGTTCTTCAGCTGCGCCTTGCGGCCCACATCCACCTGCGGCAGCGCGACCACATATTCCAGGCTGGAATAGCTGTGCGTCCGCACCCCGGTGAACAGCAGGCTGTTCGACACCGCCGAGCCTGACACGATGCAGTCGCCTGACACCAGCGACGAAACCGCCGACCCGCGCCGCCCGTCCTCGTCATGGATGAACTTCGCGGGGGGCACGATCTCGGCATAGGTCCAGATCGGCCAGGCGTTGTCGTACAGGTCCAGCTTCGGCACAAAGTCGGTCAGGTCGATGTTGGCCTGCCAGAACGCGTCGATGGTCCCCACATCGCGCCAGTAGGGTTCCGTCTCCAGCCCCGAGGTCACGCAGCTGTCGGCGAACTTGTGGGCGATGGCCTTGCCGTTCTTGACGATATGCGGAATCAGATCAAAGCCGAAATCGTGGCTGGAGTTGTCGTCCTGCATGTCGCTTAGCAGCAATTCCCGCAGGAAGGCCCAGTCAAAGACATAGATCCCCATCGACGCCAGCGCGTGATCAGGGTCGCCCGGAATCGACGGGGGATCCTTCGGCTTTTCCAGGAAATCGGTGATCCGCATGGTCTTGTCGACATGCATCACGCCAAAGGCCGTCGCCTCCATCCGGGGCACGGTCAGGCAGCCGATGGTGACATCCGCCCCGGCCTCGACGTGCTGGCGCAGCATCACCTCGTAGTCCATCTTGTAGATGTGGTCGCCCGCCAGGATGATCGCGTACTTGATGCCGTAGCTGTCGATGATGTCGATGTTCTGCGCCACCGCATCCGCCGTGCCGCGGTACCAGTTCACCTCGTCCATCCGCTGCGATGCCGGAAGAATGTCCAGATATTCATTCCGTTCCGCCCGGAAAAAGCCCCAGCCGCGCTGGACGTGCCGGATCAGGCTGTGCGCCTTGTACTGCGTGGCGATCGCCATCTTGCGGATGCCCGAATTCAGCGCATTCGACAGCGCAAAGTCGATGATCCGGGTCTTGCCGCCGAAATAGACCGCCGGCTTCGCGCGCCGGTCGGTCAGCTCCTTCAACCGGCTGCCCCGGCCTCCGGCCAGGACGAAGGCCATGGCTTGCGATGACAAGCGCTGGTTCGGTCTCGGTTTCATCTCATCCCTCCCCGGAGAGGCGGTCGTTGCCGCCAGTGTTCAGTCCTGTTGCAGATAGATGGCCGCAAGCGGCGGCAGGTTGACAAGGGCCGATTGCACCTGCCCGTGCCAGGGCGTCTTTTCCGTGGTCACCCCTCCCAGGTTGCCACGATTGCCCCCGCCGTAAGCCTCGGCGTCGGTGTTCAGGATTTCGGCCCAGTGACCGGCGGCTGGCAGGCCCAGACGATACGACCGCGCGACGGGGGTCATGTTGACCAGCGCCACCACCGGCTTGTCGTCTGCCGTGCCCTTGCGGACCCAGGCGAAAACCCCCGCCTCGGCATCGTTGGATTCGATCCAGTCAAACCCTTCGGCACGGGTATCATTGACATGCAGCGCCGGCACCGTCCGGTACACCCGGTTCAGGTCGCGGACCAGGCGCTGGATTCCCTTGTGTTCCGCCAGATCAAGCTGATGCCAGTCCAGGCTTTGGTTGTGGTTCCACTCGGCCCCTTGGGCAAACTCCTGCCCCATGAACAAAAGCTTCTTGCCCGGATGTGCCCACATGAACCCGTAATAGGCCCGCAGGTTGGCGAATTTTTCCCAAGCGTTCCCGGGCATCTTGGACAGCATCGACCCTTTGCCGTGCACAACCTCGTCATGGCTGATCGGCAGGATGTAGTTTTCCGACCAGGCATAGACCATGCCAAAGGTCATCTGGTGGTGGTGATACTTCCGGTACAGCGGGTCTTTCTGCATGTAGGACAGGGTGTCGTTCATCCACCCCATGTTCCATTTGAACCCGAAGCCAAGGCCGCCCCAGGTCACGGGGCGCGACACGCCCGGAAAGGCGGTCGATTCCTCGGCAATCGTCATGATGCCGGGCACTTCGCCGTAGGCGGTGATGTTCGTCGTGCGCAGGACGTCGATCGCCTCATAGTTCTCGCGGCCGCCGTCCTTGTTCGGGATCCACTCGCCCGCGTTCCGGCTGTAATCACGATACAGCATCGAGGCGACGGCATCCACGCGAAGCCCGTCGATGTGATATTCCTCCAGCCAATACAAGGCGTTGGAGACAAGGTAGTTCTTCACCTCCACCCGACCGTAGTTGTAGATCAGCGTGTTCCAGTCCTGATGGAACCCTTCGCGCGGGTCGGCATGTTCGTAAAGCGCCGTGCCGTCGAACTGGCCCAGACCATGCGGGTCGGTCGGGAAATGCCCCGGCACCCAGTCCAGGATCACCCCCAGCCCCTTGCGGTGCGCGGCATCGACAAAGGCGCGAAACTCCTCGGGGGTGCCATGCCGGATCGTCGGGGCGTACATCCCCACGGGCTGATACCCCCAGCTGCCATCGAACGGAAACTCGCTGACGGGCAGGCACTCGATATGGGTGAAGCCCATGTCGGCGGCGTATTCCACCAACTGATCGGCAAGCTCTTGATAGCTGAGCATCCGGTTGCCTAGTGCGCGTCGCCAGGACCCCAGATGCACTTCGTAAACGCTGATCGGCGCATCAATGGTATGGGCGGCGGCGCGGGTCGCCATCCAGTCGGCGTCCTGCCAGTCGCCGCGGATCGTCCTGACGACGCTGGCATTCGCAGGGGGATGCTCCGAGCCGAAGCCGACCGGATCGGCCTTCAGCGGCAGAACCGCGCCGCCGGGCCCCTTGATCTCGTATTTGTAGGTCGTCCCCTCGCCCAGGCCGGGAAGGAAGATTTCCCAAACCCCGGTGGCACCGCGCCTGCGCATCGGGTGTCGCCGCCCATCCCAGACGTTGAAGTCGCCCACGACGCTGACCCGTTCGGCGTTCGGGGCCCAGACCGCGAAATGCACGCCGTCCACCCCCTCATGCGCGATCTGATGCGCGCCCAACACCTGCCAAAGCCGCCGGTGCGTGCCTTCGCCCAACAGGTATTCGTCCATCTCGCCCAAGACCGGGCCAAAGCGGTAGGGGTCGTCAAACACCCAGCTTGTGCCATGGCCCTCGGCCCGGAACCTGTAGCTGCCCTGCCTTGCCATCTGATGCGTGAACAGCCCCGGAAGACCGGGATAGCCGACGGCCTCGGTTTCGGTCTTGCCGGTCAGGACCCACAGCCGTTCCGCACCGGGCACAAAGGCGCGAACCTCCCAGCCCTTGACCTGTTTCTGCGGCCCAAGGACCGCAAACGGGTCACCGTGCCAGCCGCCGGCAATCGCCTCGGCCGCGCCTCTGTCAAGTGTCGTCTCAGCCATGCTCTCCTCCCCGAAAGCCTGCCGGAGCGCCTAAAGCGCGGATGTCGCCTGCCAGATTTCGTCCATGTAACTGCGGATCGTCCGGTCGGACGAAAAGAACCCGCTGCGCGCCGTATTCAGCGCCGCCATCGTCCACCAGCGCTGCGGATCGGCATAGGCCGTGTCAACCTGCCCCTGCGCGGCATGATAGGCGTCGAAGTCCGCCGCGACGAGGAAATAGTCGTGGTGCCAGACCCGATGCACCAGACCATGATAACGGCCCGGCTCGTCGGGGCTGAAACGGCCTTCGGCGATCATCTGCAGCACGTCCATCAGGGGTTGGCTGGCCTCGATCGCCTTCTTGGCGTGATCCGGATCTTCGCGCCGCTTGGCAACTTCGGCGGCCGTCAGTCCGAACAGGAAGAAGTTCTCGGCTCCAACCTCGTGCAGGATCTCGACATTCGCGCCGTCCAGCGTGCCGATGGTCACGGCCCCGTTCATCATGAACTTCATGTTGCCCGTGCCCGACGCCTCTTTCCCTGCCGTCGAGATCTGTTCCGACAGGTCCGACGCCGGGATCACCCGTTCCGCCATGGTGACGTTGTAGTTTGGCGGGTAGACGATCCTCAGCAGGTCCCCGGTGACCGGGTCATTGTTAACAACCGCCGCCACGTCATTGATAAGCCTGATGATTTCCTTTGCCACCGCATAGCCCGGCGCGGCCTTGCCGCCAAAGACCTTGACGCGGGGCACCCAGCCCGCCTTCGGGTTGGCCTGCAGGCGCTGCCAGTGGGCAATCGTTTCCAGGATGTTCAGCAGCTGGCGCTTGTATTCGTGGATGCGCTTGATCTGGACGTCGAAGACCGCGTCGGGGCTGACCTGCACGCCCATTTCGCGCCCGATCCAGTTCGACAACGCCACCTTGTTTTCGCGCTTGGCGGCTGCGAACCGATCGCGGAACCCCGCATCGGCGACATGCGGCTCAAGGCCGCGCAGGCGGTCAAGATCAGCCTCCCAGGCCGCGCCGATGGTCTGGGTGATCAGCGCCGACAGGGGCCGGTTCGCCATCCGCAGCCAGCGCCGGGGGGTCACCCCATTGGTCTGGTTGATGATCCGACCCGGATGCAGCGCGTTCAGTTCGGGAAACAGGTTCTGCTTGACCAGGTCGGAATGCAGCGCCGAAACCCCGTTGACCTTGTGCGCCATGATGAAGGCCAATTCGCCCATCCGCACTTCCTGGTGCTTGACGATCCCCACATAATGCGGCCGGCTGGGATAGGCGCGGCGATGCCAGCTGTCGATCCGTTCGACGATCTGCATGTGGCGCGGCAGGACGTTGCCAAAGGTGAAGGTCGCCCATTTCTCCAGTGCCTCGGGCAGAAGCGTGTGGTTGGTATAGCCAAGGCACGCCCGAGCGATGGTCAGCGCCTCGTCAAACGGAATGCCGTGGTCGTCCGACAAAAGGCGGATCAACTCGGGTCCGGCAATCGCCGGGTGGGTGTCGTTCATCTGGATCGCCACATGCCGCGGCAAGGCCCGCAGGTCGGAATGCGCAGCCAGGTAGCGGCGCAGGATGTCCTGCAGCGCAGCCGAGGTCAGGAAGAACTCCTGCTTCAGGCGCAACTCCTTGCCCTGATAGGTGGTGTCATCGGGATACAACACCCGCGACAACGTCCGCGCCAGCGTCTCGGGTTCCGCCGCCGCCGCATAATCCCCCCGGTTGAACCGTTCGAGGTCGAAATTCGTCGTCCCCTTCGCCCCCCACAGCCGCAGCGTGTTGGCCCATTTGCCCTGCCAGCCAACGACCGGAGTATCGAACGCCTCGGCGGTCACCGTTTCACCCGGGGTCCAGACCTCGCGACCATCACGCGTTTCGACCTGGCCCTTGAAGCCGATGGTATAGCGGCTTTCGGGGCGGGCGAACTCCCACGGATGGGCCTGCGCCAACCAGTTTTCCGGCGTCTCGATCTGGCGACCTGCGTCAAAGTGCTGGCGGAACAGCCCGTGTTCATAGCGGATGCCATAGCCATAGGCCGGGCACCCCAGCGTCGCCA
>JAKQLM010000546.1 GCA_029567145.1 Pseudomonadota bacterium | reverse complement strand
GCCTCGGCGATGGCCCCCGCTTGCTCGTTAAAGCGGCTGGGCAGCGAGCGCCCGCCCGTGTCCGCAATCGCCGCCTGATAGAACGGGTCCAGCCGCTGCGCAAAGTCGTTCAAAAGATGGTCAATCGCCTCGGGCACAAAGCCCGGCTTGACCGCCTTGACCGCCGCAAAAGCCATCTTGATCGCCGCGCCCGACAGGCCGCCTTTCTTTTTGACTTCCTCGTCGATCAGCACCGCGCAGTCCGCGATGACCTGCGCCCGCTTAGGCGCGCTGCCAATTTTCTCTGAGAGTGGGGGCACGTAAGTCTCCTTCTTGCCGATTT
Source organism: Pseudomonadota bacterium (assembly GCA_029567145.1). Classification (GTDB taxonomy): domain Bacteria; phylum Pseudomonadota; class Alphaproteobacteria; order Rhodobacterales; family Rhodobacteraceae; genus Tabrizicola. Next base: position 1,798 of record JAKQLM010000546.1, on the reverse strand, counting down.
GTTTGCCTGGCTCACGGCCAGCCCGTCGGCTTAGGCGCGCAGCATAAGTCACAGCCCGCTAGCCCGCCAAGTCCGCTGCGCCGACGTGGTAAAGTCCCGCGCATGAATACGCCAAGCAAGAACCAGAAGCGGCACCTTGTCTCGATGTCCGGGTCGCGGTGGCAGCAAGCAGCCCTCCTCGGCGCGCTCGCAGCCTTGAGCATCAGCAGCGGCGGCGGCTGCAAAAAGGCCACCTCCTCCTTAGAGTCGGTCACGCCCGGAACCCCGCAGGCCCCCCGCAAGGTCGCCGTGCAGGTGTCAAACCAAGGCTTTACCCCCGCGCGCATTCCCGGTCGCCCCGGCGAGTCGCTGGTGCTGGTCTTTTCCTACAACAAGAGCGCCGGCGAGTGTGGCCGCGAGGTGGTCCTGCCCGCCCAGAACTTGCGCGCCACCCTCAGCGAAGACAAGCCCTCCGAGCTGGCGCTGACCCTACCCACCGGCACCGGTGAAGTCACCTTCACCTGCGGCATGAACATGCTACGCGGCGCCATCATCTTAGAGTAGCCGCCCCCGCCCAAGCCGGGCCCAACAGCCCCCGCATCGCCCCAAAAGCCCGTCAAAGTAGGCCCGTCAGCCCCCGCATCGCCCCGAAAAGTCAGCCAAAAGGCACCGGGGAACCCGCGCCAGGCCCTCAACTGCCCGCCAAAACCCTCCGGGGAACCTGCGCCTAGTGCTCCAAAGCCCGCCAACGTGTCCCGGCGAGCCCGCGCCGTACCCACCAAATGCCGCCAAAGTGCCCCCGCGAGCCTGTGCTCTGTGCTCACGAAATGCCGCCAAAGTGCCCCCGCGAGCCTGCGCAGCCTTCCCGCAAACCCGCCAACGTGCCCCGGCGACCCCCAGCAGTTCCTTCAAAAACCCGCCAAAGTGCCCCGGCGACCCCGCTTCTATCCACAAAACCCCGCCAACGTGCCCCGGCGACCCCCCGCAGTTCCTTCAAAACCCCGCCAAAGTGCCCCGGCGACCCCGCTTCTATCTAAAAAACCCCGCCAAAGTGCCCCGGCGAGCCCCCCGCGAAGCCTCCAAATCCGCCATCAGCCGGTGGTTGCCCGCCGACCGGTGGTTGACGGCCCGCCAAAATGCCTATGTCAGGCCGACCGGGGCTCGAAAGCCCGCCAAAATGGGGTGGCGACTAGACCTCGCGGCCTTGTTTGCGCGCGCCAGTGGGTCCCTGCTGGCGTCTCCAGTACGTTTTGGCGGGCCAAAGTGCTCCGGTAAGCCGCCGACCGACCCTCTTCGGACCGCCAAAATGCCCCGGTAAGCCGCCGACCAACCCTCTTCGGCCCGCCAAAATGCCCCGGTAAGCCGCCGACCGGCCCACTTTGGACGGCCAAAATGCTCTGGGGAGCCGCCGCCGACTCGTTTTCGTCCAGCCAGCGGCAACTGGACCGCGCGCCCCGGCCCCTCCCCGCCATGCCTAAACTAGGGCATAGTTCCCCACGGAGCCCGCAGGCCGTCCCACCAGGACCGCCCCACCGCAAGCCGTCAGCAGGCCCCGAACACCACCGCCGCCGCCAAAGAGAGTCCCGATGAAGCTCAACTCCCTACATATTAAGAACTTTCGACTGCTCGCTCTGGCAGCCCCTAGTCTTCACCTCGGCGTGGCTACTGCCCCACAAGAGGATGGACGCGCCTGCCACAGCACCGCCCTGCGTAAGACCGCCCGGTTGACCCAGGCTCTGCTGGCGGCGTTGGCTCTGGGCGCCACCTGGGCCCACGCCGATGTGCCGACCCGGCCTGCGCCTGCAGCTCAGCCGGCGGC
>JAKQLM010000528.1 GCA_029567145.1 Pseudomonadota bacterium | reverse complement strand
CAGTTCCGGCGCCTATCTGCGGGCGCTGACCATCGAAGACAACGTGATGTTCGTGATCATGTCGATCCTGGTCCTGATCGCGGCGATGAACATCGTTTCGGGCCTGATCATGCTGGTCAAGAACAAGGGCCGCGACATCGGCATCCTGCGCACCATGGGGCTGACCGAAGGCTCGATCCTGCGGGTCTTCTTCATCTGCGGGGCGTTTACTGGGGTGATCGGCACGATTGCGGGGCTGGCGCTGGGATGCCTTACCGCGCTGAACATTGACGGGATCATGGGCTTCATCAACTGGCTGAACGGGGCGGATGTCTGGGACCCGTCGATCCGGGGGATCTATTTCCTACCGGCGAAGCTGCAGTTTGGCGATGTCCTGTCGGCGGTCGTGCTGTCGCTGGGTCTGTCCTTTGTCGTCACCCTTCTTCCCGCCCGCCGTGCGGCGCGGATGAACCCGGTCGAGGCGCTGCGTTATGAGTGAACCGATGCTGGAACTTGCGGGGATCGAAAAGGGCTATAACCGGGGCAAGCCGTCCGAGGTCATGGTCCTGCGCGGCGCGTCGATTACCATCGCGCAGGGCGAGGTTGTGGCGTTGGTTGCCCCGTCCGGCGCGGGGAAATCGACGCTCTTGCACATCGCGGGTCTTCTGGACGTGCCAGACAGCGGAACCGTCCGTCTTGACGGGCGCGAGATGGGCGGGCTGTCGGATCGCGCGCGGACCGAGGCGCGGCGGAACGAAGTGGGCTTCATCTATCAGTTCCACCACCTGCTGCCGGAATTCAGCGCGCTGGAAAACGTGGTGATCCCGCAACTGGCCAACGGCGCGACCAAGGCCGAGGCCGAGGCACGGGCGCGCGGTCTCTTGGATCAGGTCGGCCTTGCCGCGCGGGCGGATCACCGTCCTGCGGCGCTTTCTGGCGGCGAACAGCAACGGGTTGCCTTCTGCCGTGCCCTGGCCAATGCGCCCAAGCTTTTGCTGGCGGATGAACCGACCGGGAACCTTGATCCCGGCACGTCGGATCAGGTCTTTGGCGTGTTGATGGACTTGGTGCGGCAGACCGGGCTTTCAGCGCTGATTGCCACGCACAACCTTGACCTTGCCGCGCGGATGGACCGGGTGGTCCGGCTTGCGACCGGGCAAGTGACCTAGATCAAGGCCATACGCGGCCCGATCTGAACTGATGTCGAAAAGGGGAGGCGCGAAATGCGTTTTGGCTGGGTTGCACTTCCGCTGGCTTTGGCGGCCTGTGTCGAAAAGGATGAACCGACTGGCAGCGAGGATTTCGCCAGCTTCTGCGCGGCCTGCCATGGCATCTCGGGTCAGGGCGATGGCGAGGCAGCGGCGGGACTGGACCGCAAGCCTGCCGACCTGACCGGGCTTTCGGCGCGCAACAATGGCGTCTTTCCGGGCACGCGGGTCATGGCCAAGATCTGGGGCTATACCGGCGGGCATGACGGAACCTCGCCAATGCCGCAGTTCGGGCCGCTTTTGCAGGGTGATCTGGTGCCCTATGACGGTGGCGACGGGATCGCGACCCCGACGCCGGTGCGGCTGGTCGCTATCGCGGAATATCTGCGAACTTTGCAGGACTAGGCGGGAAAGCT
>JAKQLM010000515.1 GCA_029567145.1 Pseudomonadota bacterium | reverse complement strand
CCTTCCACGACCCCCGCCCCGGCGCCATGGTGCGGGTGGGGCTGGCGCCCTGCTCGCCGTTCTCGGTCAGCCGGGGGCTGATGCGGGACACGGCCCTGCTGGCGCGGGACAAGCGCGTGATGCTGCACACCCATCTGGCCGAGAATGACGAGGACATCGCCTATTCCCTGGCGCAGTTCGGCTGCCGCCCCGGCCAGTATGCCGAAGAGCTTGGCTGGACCGGACCGGATGTCTGGCACGCGCATTGCGTCAAGCTGGATAGTTCGGAAATTGAACTTTTCAGCGGGTCGAGAACGGGTGTAGCTCATTGTCCATGTTCGAATTGTAGACTCGGGTCGGGCATTGCGCCGGTCCGGGCGATGCGGGACGCCGGGGTGAAGGTCGGGCTGGGGGTGGATGGATCGGCCTCCAACGATGCCGGAAATCTGGTGGCCGAGGCGCGCATGGCGCTGCTGCTGCAGCGGGTAGCGAATGGGGCCGACGCGATGTCCGCCCGCGAGGTCCTGGAGATCGCAACCCTTGGCGGCGCGCGGGTTCTGGGGCGCAACGATCTTGGGGTCATCGCGCCGGGGATGCGGGCGGACCTGGCGATCTGGGACATGCGGGGGATCGAGGCGGCGGGCTCCTGGGACCCGGTGGCGGCGCTGGTCCTGTGCGGCCCGACCCGGGTGCGCGATCTGATCGTCGAGGGGCGGCCGGTGGTGCGGGATGGCCAGATGGTGACGCTGGACCTGCCGCTTGTGCTGGAACGCCAGCGCCGTCTGGCGCTGGCCTTGGCGGGGTAGCGTCCGGTTTTCCCGCCCTTTCGCTTTCCCAAGGCCGACGGCATTGTGCGGCAAACCAGATCGGAGCCTGCCCATGCGCGTTGCTGCCATCCTTGCCCTTGTCCTGACGATGTCCCTGCCCGCCGCAGGGCAGACCGTCCTGTCCGAAGCCAGCGGCAACTGGGCCGGGTCCTCGGGCCAGGGGTTCACCTTCCTGGCGCGGCTGACCCAGAACGAAGACAAGGCCCGGCTGACGATCTGGGGCGGTGGGCCGGGCAGCGCGGCGGTGGCAACCGAGGATCCGCAGTTCGACAACGACCAGATCGCTTTGGGCGCCTTTGCCACCCGGCAGGCGCTGGAGGTGCTGGACACCGGCAGCGCAAGTATCCTGCAGGTCGTGACCGAATATGCCGATGAGGAAGGGACCGGCCGGTCGGTCCTTCAGCTTCAGTTCATCGACAACCAGTTCACCGTCGTCGGCTATTTCCACGCGGGCGAGCATCTGGGCCAGGGCTTTGAATGCGATGTGGACCTGTGGAACATGATCGCGACCGAGAACGGCCAGCAGCGCCAGCTTGATCCCGTGGGGTTCGACGCGCTGAACGCCAGCGACTGGACCTGGGACGCGGCCTACGAGCGGGGCTTTTGCACCCAGAGCTAGCGCGGTATGGTCGGGGCAAGGAGACCCCGATGGACCACAACTTCGAAACACAGCGTCGCGACACCTATGACACCTTCAAACAGTCGAAGGGGGTCAAGCTGCCCAAGGAGGCGGTGGTCGAATTCTCGTTCTTCATCGAGGAGCTGGACGCCAGCTGGCCCGCGCTGGAACGGGCCTTGCGGCTGGAGGGGTTCCAGACCCGCCGCGCCAAGGATGGCGAGACGCTGATCGCGTCCATCGGCCCGATCCCGGTCACGCCCGAGGAAATCTGGCACCACGAACGCATCGCGACCTCCATCGCGCTGAAGCACGATTTCTATCCCGACGGCTGGGAACTGGCCGACTAGCGCGACGACGGGTTGAACAGTAGCCCGATCAGCAGCAGCACGGCGGCCGACCCGAACCACAGCGTCAGGCCGGGGCCGGTGACGTCCATGAACTCGGACAGTTGCTGCGAAAAGTCGGGCGAGTCAAAGGACGGCAGGTCGCCGGTGATGCCATTCGCCGCGTTGGCGGCCCGGGTGAACAAGATGCCGACGGTCGCGAAGGGCATCACCCCGGCCACCAGTGCCAGCGCCTTGCTGCTTGCCGCCGTCAGAAGGAACAGCGCCGCCGCAAGGAAGGACAGCCCGAAGGTGATCACCTCGGCGGGGGGCATGGTCTCGAACATCCGCGACCGCAACTGCGGGTCCAGGTCGATCACCGATTTGATCAGGTCCCACGGCACCAGGGGAGGCCCGAAATTCGTGGCAAGCCAAGGCAGGAACAGGCTGCCCAGCATGGCCAGACCGGCGCAAAGACCCAGGACGCGAAAAATCATGCACATCTCCCTTACTGATGGGTCAGCTATGCATACCCGCCGAAATATTCAAAGCGTTTGATTGATCTCGGCCTTGCGGCCGCCCAGCCAGACCTCGGCCACCGCGCGGTCGTCGCCCATCATGATCGTCGGGAAAAGCTGTTGCCACAGGTCCGTCGCCCGGCGAGTCGCCTGTTCGATGGCGGGGGTCGAGGCGAGGTCGATGACGACAAGGTCCGCCTCCATCCCCGGGGCGATATTGCCGATCCTGTCCTCACACCGCAGCGCCCGGGCCGAGCCTTGGGTCGCGAGCCACCACAATTGCGACGGGTGCAGCGATTGGCCCCGCAGTTGCGCGACCTCATAGGCCGCAGCCATGGTGCGCAGCATGGAAAAGTTGGACCCGCCGCCGGTGTCGGTCGCCAGCCCGACCCGCAGGCTTTGGGCAAGGGACATGTCAAACAGGCCCGAGCCGATGAAGGTGTTCGAGGTCGGGCAATGGACAAGGCTGGCTCCGGCCTCGATCAGGCGGGATTTTTCGCGGGCGGTCAGGTGGATGGCGTGGCCATAGACCGCGCCTTCGCGCAAGAGGCCCTGCGCCTCATAGGTATCCAAATAATCGCGGGACTGGGGGAACAGGTCCTGCACCCAGGCGATTTCGTCGGTCTGTTCCGAAAGGTGGGTCTGCATCAGGCAGTCGGGATATTCGCGCCACAGCGCCCCAAGGGCCGCAAGCTGCTCGGGCGTCGAGGTCGGGGAAAAGCGCGGCGTGATGACATAGGACAGCCGGTCCATGCCGTGCCACTTTTCCAAAAGCCGCTTGCTGTCGTCATAGGCCGACTGGGCCGTGTCGCGCAGGCCTTCGGGGGCGTTGCGGTCCATGCAAGTCTTTCCGGCAAACAGGCGCATCCCGCGCGTCTGGGCGGCGGTGAAGATTGCGTCCACGCTGGCCGGGTGGATCGTGGCATAGCTGCACACGGAGGTTGTGCCGCGCGCCAGCACCAGGTCCAGGTATCTGCCTGCGATTTCCGTGGCATAGGCGGGATCGGCAAAGCGCATTTCCTCGGGGAAGGTGTAAGCGTTCAGCCAGTCGATCAGCCGCTTGCCCCATGATGCGATGATCGCGGTCTGGGGATAGTGGACATGGGCGTCGATGAACCCGGCCGAGATCAGCTTTTGCCCATGGTCGTGGACCCGGGCCTGCGGATGGCGCGAGCGCAGGTCCGCAGCCTGACCAACGGCGGCAATGCGGCCCTGGTCGACCAGGACCCCGCCTTCGGTCAGGACCTGCGCCACATCGGGCTGCGCAAAGGGATCGCCGTCAAAGCGGATCACCTGTCCCAGTAGAAGATCGGCCATGCTGTCTTCCCTTTTCCTGCCGATGCAGCCTAGAGCCTTTGTGCGCCGGGGTAAATTTGCCATCCGCCCCCTGTTTCCTTGAAACAGCTTTCGTTAAGGTCGCGCCAATCGGTTCGGGAGGCGGCATGACAGAACATCTGGCGGACCCCGAGGACGAAACGCTGGACCAGACCCGCATCGACGCGGTGCTGGCCGCCGTCGAGGCCGAAGATCGCGACGGAATCGACGCCCTGCTGGAGCCGCTGCACGCCGCCGACATCGCCGACCTTCTGGAACAGATCGGCGGGGCCGACCGGCGGGCGCTCCTGCGGCTGTGGTCGCACGAGATCGACGGCGAGATTCTGTCCGAAATCTCGGAAAGCATCCGGGAAGAGGTGATCGACAGCCTGCCGCGCGACGTGCTGGTCGAAGC
>JAKQLM010000507.1 GCA_029567145.1 Pseudomonadota bacterium | reverse complement strand
GGTGCAGCCGCAGGGCGCGCGGGCGCAGGATACGTCCTTGCCCGATGACGCCCTGGCGCTGGAGGCGACGACGGCGGTGGTGCTGGCTCATGTGCTGACCGGCGATGCCAAGGTGGATGATGTCGCGCAGGCCGGGCTGCTGGGGCTGGGCGACAAGCTGTGGCAACGCACCTCGATCGAGCCGCAATTGCCGATCGGGGTGGATATCGAGACCGATGAACTGGCGTTCTTTCCGTTCCTGTATTGGCCGGTGACGGCGGATCAGCCGACGCCCTCGGCCCAGGCGTATGAGCGGTTGAACCAGTATCTGCGGACCGGGGGGATGATCCTGTTCGACACCCGCGACGCCGATCTGGCGGGGTTCGGCGGGTCAACGGCCGAAGGGCAGGCCTTGCAGCGGATCGCGGCGGGACTGGACATTCCGCCCCTGGAGCAGATGCCGCTGGACCATGTGCTGACGCGGACGTTCTACCTTTTGCAGGACTTTCCGGGCCGCCACCCGCGCGGGGCGATCTGGGTGGAAGCCGCCCCCCTGGCCGAGGAAGAAGCCGCCGACGGGATGCCGTTTCGCAACCTGAACGACGGGGTGACCCCGGTCGTCATCGGCGGCAACGACTGGGCGGCGGCCTGGGCGGTGGACGATATCGGCGTGCCGATGCTGCCGGTGGGGCGGGGCATGGCGGGCGAACAGCAACGCGAGATCGCCTACCGCTTCGGCATCAACCTGATCATGCATGTGCTGACCGGCAACTATAAGTCGGATCAGGTGCATGTGCCCGCACTTCTGGAAAGGCTGGGGCAATAATGGAGTTCGGGACGTCTTCGGTGGTCTTTGCGCCGCTGGTCGGCTGGCCGGTGATCTATGTCCTGGCCGGGCTTTCGGTCCTGCTGGTCGCGCTGGCGCTGTGGCGGGGCCTGTCGGGCTGGTGGATCAGGGCCCTGGCGCTGACGGCGGTGCTGGCGGCGCTGGCGAACCCGGCCTTGCAGGAAGAAGAGCGCGCGAACCTGTCGGACATCGTGATCCTTGTGGTTGACGAAAGTGCCAGTCAGGGACTGGGCGACCGGACCGACCAGACCGCCCGCGCGGTGGCTGCGGTCGAGGCAGAGGTCGCGGGCCTGCCGAACACCGAACTGCGCATTCACCGGCTGGGCGACGGCGAAGAGGACGCGGGCACGCTGGCCCTGACCGCGCTGGCCGAGGCACTGGCCGAGGAACCCCGGGCGCGGATCGCCGGGGCGCTGCTGATCACCGATGGGCGGACGCATGACCTTGGGCTGGTGCCGAACCTGCCCGCGCCGTTCCAGGTGCTGCTGACGGGCCGAGAGGCCGATTGGGACCGCCGGCTGGTGATCAAGAACGCGCCCGCCTTTGCCATCATCGGCGAGGAATTCAAGCTGGACCTGCGGATCGAGGATATCGGGGCGGCTCCGGCGGCGAGCGAGGTTGAGTTGACGATCAGCATCGACACCGAGGAACCGGCGACCTACACCGTGCCGCTGAACGAAGATCTGGAACTGCCGGTCACCCTGCAACACGGCGGGGCGAACGTGCTGCAATTCAGCGTGGCCCCGGTGGATGGCGAGCTGACCGACCGCAACAATGCTGCCGCCGTGCAGATCAACGGCGTGCGCGACCGGCTGCGAGTGCTGCTGATCAGCGGAGAGCCGCATGCGGGCGAACGGGTCTGGCGCAACCTGCTGAAGTCGGATGCTTCGGTCGACCTTGTGCATTTCACCATCCTGCGCCCGCCGGAAAAGCAGGACGGGGTGCCGGTGGACGAGCTTTCCCTCATCGCCTTTCCGACGCGTGAGCTGTTCGTCGAGAAGATCGAGGAATTCGATCTGATCATCTTTGACCGCTACCGGATGCGGGGCATCCTGCCGATGTCCTATATCGAGAACATCGTGACCTATGTCCGGGGCGGCGGCACGGTGCTGGTCGCTGCGGGGCCGGAGTTTGGCGCGGTGGACAGCCTCTACCGCTCACCGCTGGCGGAGATTCTGCCGGTGGCACCTACGGCACAGGTGATCGAGGAGGGATTCCGCCCGGCCTTGACCGACCTTGGTCGCCGTCATCCGGTGACCGAGGGGCTGGAAGAGGCCGCGCCCGAAGGCGGCTGGGGCCGCTGGTTCCGCGCCATCGAGGTGGAGTATCTGGACGGCCAGATCCTGATGACCGGCCCGCGCGACCTGCCATTGCTCGTCCTGAACCGGGTGGAACAGGGGCGGATCGCGGTCCTGGCCTCGGACCATGCCTGGCTGTGGGGCAGGGGGTACGAGGGCGGCGGGCCACAGCTGGAACTTCTTCGGCGGCTGGCGCACTGGATGCTGAAGGAACCCGAACTGGAGGAAGAGACGCTGACCGCCACGGTGCTGGGCGAGGCGATGACGATCACCCGCCGGTCGATGCTGGAAGACGCGCCCGGGCCAGTGACGATCACCGCGCCGGACGGGGCGGAGGTCGTGGTCGAGATGCCCGAGGCCAGCCCCGGTCGCTATCAGGCGGTATGGCAGGCGCCGATGCTGGGGCTGTACCGGCTGGAGCAGGGCGACCTGACCCGGGTCATCGCGGTCGGTCCGGCGGCCCCGCGCGAGTTTGTCGAGACCATCGCCTCGGGCGAGGATCTGGCCCCGCTGGCCGCCGCGACGCGCGGCGGCGTGGTGCGGCTGGAGGACGGGTTCCCCGACATCCGCACGGTCGAGGATGGCCGCCCGGCCATCGGGCGCGGCTGGATCGGGATCACCCCGCGCGAGGCCTATCTGACCACCGACATCAACGTGGCGACGCTGCTGCCCGCCTGGGCCTGGCTGATGCTGGCGGCGGGGCTTGCGGTCCTGGCCTGGCTGGTCGAGGGCCGGAAGGGCGCGAAAGCGGCCTGAGTGCCATGCGGGCCGGGGCGGTTCGGGAATTGAGCGCTGACGCGCAAGCCCTTTGTCTCGTCGTCGGGCTTCGCCTCCTCCTCGGCGATGGGGGGTTCACCCCCAAACCCCCGAGAGTATTTGCAAAAGAGCAATTGCATTGGCGCGAATCGGCGTCGGGGCCATGATCGCCGCATCTGAGGCGAGGGATCTGCCGTGACGGATGTGGATGTGGTGATCGTCGGCGCGGGCTGCGCCGGGCTGGCGGCGGCCAAGCGGCTGCGGGCGGCGGGAGTGTCGTTCCGGGTGCTGGAGGCGATGGACCGGATCGGCGGGCGGGCGCTGACCAGCAGCGCCGATTTCGGCGTGCCGTTCGATTTCGGGTGCGCCTGGCTGCATGCCGCCGACCGCAACCCGTTCTTTCCCGAGGCGGTGGCGGCGGGCTGGACGCTGCAGCATCACCAGACGCGGCTGGATCATCTGTGGTTCGGCAAGCGGCGCGCGACGGTTGCCGAACTGGCGGCGGAGCGGCGGGCCGAGGCCGAGCTTGCCGCCTGCATCGAGCGTCACAAGGGCGGCAGCGACCGGCTGTCCAGCCTGGTCGAGGCCTGCCACGGCCTGCGGGTCAGTGCGACCTTTGCCGGGCCGATGGATTTTGGCGCGGATGACGACGAGATCAGCGTCACCGACTATCGCGCGGCGGCGGACCTGGACCCGAACTACCTCACCCGCGAGGGCTTTGGCGCGCTGATCCACGCCTGGGGGGCGGATGTGCCGGTGACGTTGCGCTGTCCGGTGCAGCGCATCCTTTGGGACGGGCCGGGGGTGGAAGTGGAGACCGCTTTGGGCACGATCCGGGCGCGGGCGGTCATCGTGACGGTGTCCACCGGGGTGCTGGCGTTCGAGGATATCGCCTTTGCGCCCGCCCTGCCCGAGCGGCATCAGGAGGCGATCTTTGACCTGCCGATGGGGCTGTTGACCAAGATCCCGCTGCAGATCGACGGCACGCGGCTGGGGCTGGACCCGTTTGACGACATGCTGATCGAACGCCATGCGCGGCACGACCTGTATGTCCTGGCCTTTCCGTTCGACCTGGACCTGTTGATCGGCTTTGTCGGCGGCGATTTCGCCTGGGAGATGGAGGCGGCGGGTGCGGTGGCGGCGGTGGAGTTTGCGACCGACCGGCTGGTGGACTGCTTCGGGGCCGAAGCGCGCAAGGCGGTGCGGAAGGGCACGATGACGACCTGGTCGGCCAACCGGTTCGTGCGCGGCGGCTATGCGGCGGCGCGTCCCGGCAAGGCCCATGCGCGCGACGTGCTGAAGGACCCGGTGGGCGAGCGGATCTGGTTCGCGGGCGAGGCGCTGGCGGGCGGGTTGAAGCAGACCGCCGCCGGGGCGCGGTTGTCGGGCGAGGCGGTGGCCGGGCAGGTGGCGCTATGGCTTGGCAACCGGGGGCTGGCGCATCAGGATCACCCGGCGTGAGACGCTGGCAAACTCGCGCCGCAGAAGGATCGCGGTGGCAAGGGTGACCCCGGCCAGAAGGCCCCAGGGACCGACCAGCCAACCCAGTGCGGCCAGGGCAAAGTAGATCGACTGCAGCCCGCGGTTGAAGCTTTTGGCGGCGGTGATGTTGATCTCGGCCGCCTGGCCCGCGCGGTGGAAGGCGGACGGGTCGGCGGGGTCGTTCGGGACGGCTGCCATCAGGATCGAACAGTAGCCGAACAGGCGATGCGCCCAGACGAACTTGAGCAGCGCATTGGCCAGAAAGCCGATCACTGGCAGCATCCGCAGCGCCACATCGGGGCCGGTCCCCGCCAGCGGCAGGTCGTCGGTCAGCCGCTGCACCGTCGCCGCGTTGCCGATCACCGCGATGCCGCCGCCGATTGCGATCATGCAGGCGCTGGCGAAAAACGCGGTGCCCTGGCGCAAGCTGTCGATCAGCGTGGCGTCGAAGATCCGGGGCTGGCGGGTGACGAAGGTGCGCATCCAGTCGTGCCGGTAGACCTGCATCAGGCGGGACACCGAGGGGTGCGAGGCCGGGGGATGTTCGATCAGCCAGCCCGAGACAAGGTAGGCCAGGACCAGGGCGCCCAGGGCCAGGCTGTCGGCAAGGGGCAGCGGTTCCAGGATCATCGTCATGCCGGGAACAGTAGGAGCGGGGATTTCCCTTGTCAGCCGCAAAAATTGGTTATATTTTCTTACCAAAGATCGGAGTTTGCCATGGACATGCCCCTGCCCGATGCCGGTGTGATCGCGCGCAAGTCGCGGATCGTGGCGCGGTTGCGCAGCGTCCTGCCGGGCGACTGTGTGATCGACGCCATTGAGGAACTGCGCGTCTATGAATGCGACGCGCTGACCGCCTATCGCTGCCCGCCCCTGGCCGCGATCCTGCCGCGCTCGACCGACGAGGTTGCCGCTGCCTTGCGCATATGCTGGGAGGAGGGCGTGCCAGTGGTGCCGCGCGGGTCGGGCACCAGTCTTGCCGGGGGCGCGATGCCGACGGCGGACAGCGTGATTCTGGGCGTGGCGCGGATGAATGCGGTGCTGGAAACCGATTATGAAAACCGGTTCATCCGGGTGCAGTCGGGGCGGACCAACCTGTCGGTCAGTGGCGCGGTCGAGGCCGAGGGATTCTTCTACGCGCCCGACCCCTCCAGCCAGCTGGCCTGCGCGATTGCCGGAAACATCGCGATGAACAGTGGCGGGGCGCATTGCCTGAAATACGGGGTGACGACGAACAACCTTCTGGGCGTGACGCTGGTCCAGATGGACGGGACGGTGGTCCGGTTGGGCGGGCCTTGGGGCGAACCGTCGGGCCTTGATCTGCTGGGCGTGGTCTGCGGGTCCGAAGGGCAACTGGGCGTGGTCACCGAGGCGTATCTGCGCATCCTGCCCAAGCCCGAGGGCGCGCGGCCCGTGCTGGTGGGCTTTGACAGCAACGAGGTCGCCGGGGCCTGTGTCGCCGACATCATCCGGGCGGGACTTTTGCCGGTGGCGATCGAGTTCATGGACCGCCCCTGCATCCGCGCGACCGAGGCCTTTGCCAAGGCGGGCTATCCCGATTGCGAGGCGCTGCTGATCATCGAGGTCGAAGGCTCGGACGCCGAGATTGCCGAGCAACTGGCCCGGATCAAGGCGATTGCGTTGGCGCACAACCCGGTGGAATTCCGCGAGGCGGCGGATGAGGATCAGGCGAAACGCATCTGGCTGGGGCGGAAATCGGCCTTTGGCGCGATGGGTCAGATCAACGACTACATGTGCCTGGACGGGACGATCCCGGTGTCGTCGCTGCCCTTTGTGCTGAAGCGGATCGGCGAGATGAGCCGCGAATTCGGGCTGGATGTCGGCAACGTCTTTCACGCGGGCGACGGAAACATGCACCCCTTGATCCTGTTCAACGCGAACAAGCCGGGCGATCTGGAGCGGTGCGAGGCGTTCGGGGCGGAAATCCTGAAGCTGTGTGTCGAGGTCGGCGGCTGCCTGACCGGCGAGCATGGCGTGGGCATCGAAAAGCGCGACCTGATGGGGGTGCAGTTTGCGCCCGCCGACATGGAGGCGCAGATGCGGGTCAAGGATGTGTTTGATCCGAAATGGCTTTTGAACCCGGCAAAGGTGTTTCCACTGGCGACAAGCGCGGTCCGGCGCGCTGGCTGAACCCGCCCGGGGGCTGTCTGCCCCCCGGACCCCCCGAGGATATTTGGACCAGAATGAAAGGCAGGAAGATGCGGCCTGCGACTGAGGCGGAACTTGCGGAGGCGGTGGCGGGGGCGGCGGGGCCTTTGCTTGTGCGCGGTGGTGGCACGCGGACGCTGGGCACTGTGGTGGGTGAGCTGCTGGAAACCGGCGGGTTGAGTGGGGTGGAGCTGTATGAGCCCGGCGCGCTGACGCTGGTCGTGCGGGCCGGGACGTCGCTGGCCGAGGTGGATCGGGTGTTGGCGGCGGAACGGCAGCGGCTGGCCTTCGAGGTGCCGGACCTGCGCGGGCTTTTGGGGCGCGATGGCGTGTCGACGATTGGCGGGGTGGTGGCGGCGAATGCCTCTGGCCCGCGGCGGGTGCAGGTCGGGGCCTGTCGGGACGCGCTTTTGGGGGTGCGGTTTGTCGACGGGTCCGGGGTCGTGATCAAGAACGGCGGGCGGGTGATGAAGAACGTCACCGGCTATGATCTGGTCAAGCTGCTGGCGGGCAGTCGGGGCGCGCTGGGTGTGCTGAGCGAAGTATCGTTCAAGCTGCAGGCCCAGCCCGAGGCAGAGGCGACGCTGGTGATCGAAGGCCTGGGGGACGAGGCGGGTCTGGCGGGTCTGCGCGCGGCACTGGGCTCTCCGTTCGACGTCAGCGGCGCGGCGCGGCTGTCGGGGCGGTCCTTGGTGCGGGTCGAGGGGCTGGCGGGGTCGGTCGCCTACCGCGTTGATCGGCTTAGGGAATTGATCGGTGGCGAGGTGGTGGTGGCGGAGGGCGCGGTCTCGGAGGCGCTGTGGCGCGGGGTGCGGGATGTAACGCCCTTTGCCGACAAGCCGGGCG
>JAKQLM010000492.1 GCA_029567145.1 Pseudomonadota bacterium | reverse complement strand
GTGATATCACCCACCCTACCCTGCGGCTGGCCAACATCGTTGCGCTGAAACACCCGGTCTCGGTCGACACCTACGTCGAGAAAACCCTTTTCGCCGCGAAGGCCATCCTTGTCCGCCTGATCGGGGGCGAGGCCTACTGGCTCTACGGCCTCGCCACGCTGCAGGACCTTGCCCGCCGCCAGGGCATCGCGCTTGCCGTCCTTCCAGCCGACGGCCGCCCCGACCCGCGGCTGGATGAGCTTTCCACCCTCCCCGTCTCCACCCTCCGCCGTCTGCAGGCGCTGTGCGACGAAGGCGGAGCCGTCGCCGCCCATGCCGCGCTGGCGCAACTGGCGCTGGCCGCAGGCATCTACGTCGCCCCGGTGATCGGCGACAAGACCGTGCCGCAGATGGGGTTCTACGACCCGGACCGGGGGGTGATTCCCGCGCCACAAGCCCGCCATCCCCTCCCCACAGAGGGGGAGGGGCCGCACCAGGTCATCCACGGCTTCACCCATCCGACGCCGCAGAACCATCCCGACGCCGCTCCCAACGCCTCCCTCCCCCCCACGTCGGAGAGGGCTGTGGAGGGGGGGCAGCCGGCATCGGCCATCGCACCAACGGCCTCGCATCACGCGCCCGATCTCTCCACCACCAGCACTCGCTCCAAGACGCCCGAACCCAAAGGCCCCGTCCTCGTCACCTTCTACCGCAGCTACCTCACCTCCGGCGACACCGCCCCGGTGGACGCCCTGATCCACGCCCTCCGCGCCGCAGGCTTCGCGGCCTATGGCGCCTTCGCCCCCAGCCTCAAGGCCCCCGGCGTCGCTGACTGGCTCTCACCCCACCTGACCGCAAACCCGCCCGTGGCCGTGATCAACGCCACCGCCTTCTCTGCCAAATCCGACACCGGCCAGACCCCCTTTGACGCAGCACTTTGCCCCGTCTTCCAGGTCGCCCTCTCCACCGCCCGCCGCCGCGACTGGGCCGCGTCCGACCGGGGCCTGTCGCCCGCCGACCTTGCGATGCACGTGGTGCTGCCCGAGGTCGACGGCCGCCTCTTTGCCGGCCTGATCAGCCACAAGTCCCCCGGCAAGCGCCACCCGGATCTGCAATTCTCCCGCTTCGCCCACCGCGCTGACGCCACCCGCATTCAGGCCGTGGTGGACCGCATCACCCACTGGCACCACCTCGCCGCCACTCCCGCGCAAGACCGGCAGTTGGCGATCATCCTCTCCACCTATCCCGGCCGCGCACACCAGATGGCCCATGCCGTCGGCCTCGACGCGCTGGCGTCGATCGACCGTCTCCTCGATGTCCTCACCGCCGAAGGCTATTCCATCAGCCAGGGCGATCCCCTGCCGCAGGCGCTGACCGAAACCCTCTCCTGGCCCCTCTCCGCCTACGAAACAGCCCTCGAAGCCATCCCCGACCCCCTCCGTCAGACCCTCACCGAAGCCTGGGGCGACCCCGCTACCGACCCCTCGGTCAGGGACGGCCAGTTCCACTTCCCCGCCACCCGCCGGGGCGCAACCCTCATCGCCCTGCAACCCGAACGCGGCGACGTCCAGACCCGCGACGACAGCTACCACGACCTCTCCCGCACCCCGCGCCACGCCTATGTCGCCTTCTACCTCTGGCTCCGCGCACAATCCCTCCACGCCCTGATCCACATGGGTGCCCACGGCACGCTCGAATGGCTTCCCGGCAAATCCGTCGCCCTCTCCGACACCTGCTGGCCCGAGGCCCTCATCGGCCCCACCCCGGTCATCTACCCCTTCATCGTCAACGACCCCGGCGAGGCTGCCCAGGCCAAACGCCGCATCGGGGCCGTCACCCTCGGCCACCTGCCGCCCCCCCTGGCGCAAAGCACCGTCCCCCCCGAACTCCAACGCCTTGAACGCCTGCTCGACGAATACTCCACCGCCGACGGGTTAGACCCCGCCCGCCGCACCCGCCTGATCTCCAGCATCCGTGACGAAGCGTCAGCCTCCGGCGTGGCGGAAGACCTCGGCCTCGCCCCAAACGCCACCCCCGCCGAAGCGATCACCCGGATCGACCGCTTCGTCTGCGACCTGAAGGAAAGCCAGTACGGAGTCGGCCTGCACATCTTCGGCCAGGGCGAGGGCGAAACCCAAGGCCTCCTCACCGCCCTCAACGGTCACCGCGTGCCCCCCGGTCCCGCGGGCTCCCCCAACCGGGGCCGCTCCGACGTCCTCCCCACCGGAAGAAACCTCTTCTCCGTCGACCCCCGCGCCGTCCCCTCGCGCAACGCCCACGCCCAGGGCGTGAAACTGGCCGAGGAACTGATCCGCCGTCACCTGCAGGACCACGGCGACTACCCGCGCGGCCTTGTCGTCGACCTGTGGGGCAGCGCCACCATGCGCACGGCGGGGGAAGAGTTCGCCATGGCCCTCCACCTCGCTGGCCTTGCCCCCAAATGGGACGACGGTTCCGCCAGGGTCTCCGGCTTCGAAATCCTGCCCCTCGCGATCCTCGGACGCCCGCGCATAGACGTCACCCTCCGCGTCTCCGGCCTCTTCCGCGACGTCTTCCCGACCCTCGCCCAGCTCTTCGAAGCCGGGGCCGAGGCCCTTTCGACCCGTGAAGAAACCGCCGAAGACAACCCCTACACCACCCGCGAAGCCCGCGTCTTCGGCCCCAAACCCGGCCTCTACGGCCTGGGGATGGGAACCGCCGCCGACACCTTCACGGACGAAGCCCGCGCCGCCGCCGGCGAAGCCTGGCTCAGCGCTTCCAGCTGGGCCATCGGCCCCGACGGCCAGTCCACCGAAGCCCGCGAAGCCCTGGAGCAGCGCATCCTCGCTTCCGACAGCTTCGTCCACGCCCAGGATCTCCCCGAAACCGACGTCCTGATCGCCGCCGACTACGCCGCGCACGAGGCAGGCTTCGCCGCCGCCGTCGCCAAACTCGGGGGGGTCAAACCCACCCTCTACCACCTCGACGCCACCCGCCCCGACACCCCGCACGCAAGAACCCTGACCGAGGAAATCGCCCGCGTCACCCGCGCCCGCGCCGCCAACCCGGCATGGGCGGAAGGCATGATGAACCACGGCTACCGGGGTGCCGCCGAAATCGCCGCTACCCTCGACCACATGGCCGCCTTCGCCCACCTGGCCCAGGTCGTGCCCCCGCACCTTTTCGACCTCTACCACGACGCCACCCTCGGCCGTGACGAGGTCCGCGACTTCCTTAACCGCGAAAACCCCGCCGCCCTCGCCGCGATGGAAGACGTCTTCCGCCGCCTCCACGACGCCGGCCTCTGGCAAACCCGCCGCAACTCCATCGCCGCGCGGCTGGACGGTGCCGCATGACCTGCAGCCATTTCATGTCTCCAAATATCCCCGCCGGAGGCAAACCCGAGCCGTTGCGCGTTCTTCACGCGCATAAGGCGAGACAAAAGACTTGCGCGTCAGCGCTCAATTCGGAAACCGCCCCAACCCAAGGTCACCCCGCATGACCGCCTGGGAGATCAAAGGCTGGTGCCCCGGCGCGCTCCGCCCGATGCAGTCCGGCGACGGCCTCGTCACCCGCATCCGCCCCCCGCTGGGCCGCCTTACGCCGCAACAGGCGCAAGCCATCGCCGAAGCCGCCCAAAGCCACGGCAACGGCATCATCGACCTCTCCGCCCGCGCCAACCTGCAACTGCGCGGCGTGACCGAGGCCAGCCACCCGCGCCTGATCGCTGACCTCCGCGCCCAGGGCCTCATCGACCCCGACATCGAAACCGAATCCCTCCGCAACCTCATCGTGACCCCGTTCAGCGACGCCGAGACCAACGCGCTGGCTACAACCCTCACCGCAGCCCTGACCCGGATGCCGCACCTCCCCGGCAAGTTCGGCTTCGCCCTCGACACCGGCCCCCGCCCCGTCCTCACCGACGCTTCCGTCGATATCCGTGTCGAACGCGCCACAGACGGAAGGCTCATCCTGCGCCCCGACGGCCACCCCCTCGGCCAGCCCGTCACCGACCTCGCGAAAGACGCCGTCGACATGGCCAACTGGTTCGTCCAAAGCGGCGGCATCACCAACGGCCGCGGCCGCATGGCCGCCCTCATCGCGCGCGGAACCGTCCCGCCCGGCTGCACCCTTGCGCCCGCAGACCCCCTGGCGACCCCCAGCCCTTGCCTCCACCCGGACGGCGCCCTCGTCGCCCTCGCCTTCGGCCAGATGCGCGCCGAGACGCTCCAGGCCCTCGCCGCCCTCGGCCACGAACTCTGCCCTACCCCCTGGCGGATGCTGCTCCTCGTCGGCGCGACGGAACTCCCCGCGATTCCCGGCCTGATCACCGATCCGACCGACCCGATCCTGCGCATCACCGCCTGCACCGGTGCGCCCGGCTGCCCGCAGGGCCTTGGCGACACGCGCAACCTTGCCCGCGATCTCGCTCTGCACCTCGCGCCAGACCAGACGCTCCACATCTCCGGCTGCGCCAAGGGCTGTGCGCACCCCAGCGCCACAAAGACCACGCTCACCGCCACCGGCCAGGGCTATGACCTGATCCGCAACGGCACCGCCCATGACACGCCCAGCCTGACCGGCCTTACCCCGCAGGCCATCCAAGACCACCTGAAAGCCCTCCATGCCCCATACCTATGAAACCGACGGCGCCGCGATCTACCTGGCATCCTTCGCCATGATCCGGGCCGAGGCCGACCTCGCCCGCTTCACGCCTGAAGAAGAGATCGTCGCCGTCCGCATGATCCACGCCGCCGGGATGGTCGACCTCGCGCCGCACATCCGGTTCTCCCCCGGCATGGCCATCGCCGCCCGGGCAGCATTGGAGGCGGGTGCGCCCATCCTTTGCGATGTCCGCATGGTCAGCGAGGGGATCACGAAAAAGCGCCTGCCCGCGAACAATCAGATCATCTGCACGCTCCAACATCCGGAAGTCCCCGCCCTTGCTGCCCGGATGCAGAACACGCGCTCCGCCGCCGCCGTGGAACTCTGGCGTCCGCACCTCCAAGGCGCGATCGTCGCCATCGGCAACGCGCCCACCGCCCTCTTCCACCTCCTGAACATGCTCGAAGACCCCGCCTGTCCCCGGCCCGCCGCGATTATCGGCTGCCCGGTGGGCTTCGTCGGTGCCGCCGAATCCAAGGACGCGCTGATGGACGCCCCGCCCGCCCCATCCGTCATCGTCAAGGGCCGCCTCGGCGGCAGCGCCATCACCGTGGCGGCGGTCAACGCCCTTGCCTCGCGGAAGGAATGACCATGGCCCCCGTGACCGGCAAGGTGATCTGCGCAGGCCTCGGCCCCGGCGACCCCGACCTGATGAGCCTGCGGGCCGCCCGCGCCATCGGTGACGCGCGCCACGTCGCCTATTTCCGCAAGGCCGGTCGCGCGGGACAGGCCCGCCGGATCGTCGACGGCATGCTGAACCCGGCCGCCATCGAATACCCGATGGAATACCCCGTCACCACGGAACTTCCCTTCGACAGCCCGGAATACACCAATGCGCTGGCCCAGTTCTACGACGACTGGGCCACCCGGCTTGCCACGCTTGCGGCCACCGAGGATATCCTGGTCCTCTGCGAAGGCGACCCGTTCTTCTACGGCAGCTTCATGCACCTGCATTCCCGCCTGCAAGGCCGCGTCCCGGTCGAGGTGATCCCCGGCATCACCGGAATGACCGGCTGCTGGAACGCCACGGATACCCCGATCACCTGGGGCGACGATGTGCTGACGATCCTGATGGGCACGCTGCCCGAGGAGGATCTCGTTCGCCACATGTCGAACGCCGACGCGCTGGTCGTGATGAAGACCGGCCGCAACCTGCCGCGCGTTCGCCGCGCGCTTGAACGGACAGGGCGGCTCGACCAGGCCTGGCTGGTCGAACGCGGCACGATGCCCGGCCAAAGGGTCGCCCGCCTGACCGAGGTCGAGGATCACGACTGCCCCTACTTCGCCATCGTCCTGGTCCACGGCCACGGCCGCCGCCCCGAGATCGCCGAATGAGCGCCAAGGAAAAACCGGGCTGGCTGATCATCGCGGGCCTTGGTCCGGGGGATGACCGGATGGTAACGCCGGAAGTCACCGAGGCACTCTCGCAGGCGACCGATATCGTGGGCTACATCCCCTATGTCGCCCGCGTCGCCCCGCGCGACGGCCTGACCCTGCACCCCTCCGACAACCGCGTCGAGCTTGACCGCGCCCGCGCCGCGCTGGAGATGGCCGCCGCTGGGCACAAGGTTGTCGTCGTCTCTTCGGGCGACCCTGGCGTCTTTGCGATGGCCTCCGCCGTGTTCGAGGCATTGGAGGGCCGCCCCGACTGGCAGGCCCTGGATATCCGCGTGTTGCCCGGCATCACCGCGATGCTTGCCGCTGCCGCCGCAGCAGGCGCGCCCTTGGGCCATGATTTCTGCTGCATCAACCTTTCCGACAACCTGAAACCCTGGGAGGTGATCGACACCCGCCTCCGCCACGCCGCCCGCGCCGATTTTGCAATGGCCTTCTACAATCCCCGGTCGGCCAGCCGCCCCGAGGGGTTCGTGAAAGCGCTGCAAACCCTGCGTCAGGAATGCGGCCCCGACCGTCTGGTCACCTTCGCCCGCGCGGTCAGCACGCCCGACCAGCGCTTGATCACCGTCACCCTTGCCGAAGCCACGCCCGAGATGGCCGACATGCGCACCGTTGTCATCGTCGGCAACTCTGCCACCCGCCGTGTCGGGCGCTTTGTCTATTCCCCCAGGAGCGCGGGATGAACCGGGCCAAAATCCTTCAAAGGATTTTACCGGACTTTTTGAAAAGTCCGGGTCCCGGCCTAACCGTTCAGCCAGGCCATCACGGCGGCGACCCCCTGCACCACAGGGCGCGGCGGAATCACCGGCCGGTCGATCATCACCACCGGCAGCCCCAAGGCCCGAGCGGCGGCGATTTTCGCGACCGCCCCCTTGCCGCCCGCGTTCTTGGCAACGATCACGTCCGTCCCGTGGTCCCGCATCAGCGCCGTATCGCCCGCCACGTCGAACGGCCCGCGCGCCAAGACAACCTCGGCGGGAAAGGGCAGGGGGCCCGTGGGCTCGTCCACCAGCCGCAGAAGATAGCGGTGCTGCGGTTGCGCCGCGAAGGCGTCGATGTGCTGACGGCCGATGGCCAGGAACACCCGCTGCGGGGGTCCTGCCAGCGCTGCGACGGCGGCCTGAATGTCTGCCACATGTGTCCAGCGGTCACCCTCCCCTGGCATCCAGGGCGCACGTTCCAGCGCGATCAGCGGCGTGCCGGTGGCCGCGCAAGCAGCGACGGCATTGCTGCTCATCTGCGCGGCAAAGGGGTGCGTGGCGTCGATCACATGGGTGATCCCCTCGGCCTGAAGGTAGGCGCAAAGCCCCGCCAACCCGCCAAACCCGCCGACCCGCATGTGGATCGGCTGGCCCATCGGCGCCTCGGTCCGCCCGGCGTAGGAGTAGACGCCCGAAAGCCCCGCCTTCGCGATGGCCTGCGCCACAAGGTTCGCCTCGGTCGTGCCGCCCAGAAGCAGGATGCGTGTCATGGATAATCCCTGGCTGACCCTGATCGGGCTGGGCGAAGATGGACTGGCAGGCCTGTCGCCCGCAAGCCGTGACGCGCTGGACGGCGCCGAAGTCGTCTTCGGTGGCCCGCGCCACCTTGCCCTTGCAGATGTCGGGGCAAAGGGCCAGCCTTGGCCAGTGCCCTTCGATCCCACCCCCGTTCTTGCCCACCGGGGCCAACCCACCGTGGTCCTCGCCTCGGGCGACCCGTTCTGGTTCGGCGCGGGTGGCAGCCTGATGGCCCACCTCCAGCCCGGGGAATGGACCTCGCACCCCGCGCCCTCCACTTTCCAACTGGCCGCGAACCGGCTGGGCTGGCGGTTGGAGGAGGTGCTGACCCTTGGCCTGCACGCCGCGCCCTTTGCCCGGCTGCGTCCGGTGCTGGGGCGGGGAGTCCGCGTGATCTGCACCCTGCGCGACGGGGCGGCGGTTGCCGAACTGGCGGCGTGGCTGGCGGCAAACGGCCACCCGAACGCCCGGCTGACAATCCTGGAACGCCTCGGCGGCCCGCAGGAGCGGATCACGCAGGGCGTGCCCTCCGACCCTAACTGGACCCCGGTCTCGGCGGCCCCCGTTTCTGCTGCGATCCTGGCCACCGATCCCGGGCTGCCGGGTGCCTCGGGCCTGCCGGACGACCTCTTCCAGCACGACGGCCAGATCACCAAACGCCCGGTCCGCGCGCTGACGCTGTCCGCGCTTGCGCCGCGTCCCGGGGAACTTCTTTGGGACATCGGCGCAGGCTCGGGGTCGGTCGGGATCGAATGGCTGCTGGCCGGTGGGGCCAGGGTCGAGGCGCTGGAAGCCGACCCGACCCGCGCCGGCCGCGCCCGGGGCAATGTGGACGCCTTCGGCCTGAGCCACCGCCACCGCCTGACCGAAACCCGCGCGCCTGCCGGATTAAAGGGCCTGCCCGCGCCCGACGCCGTCTTTATCGGCGGTGGGGCGTCGGACGCCCTGTTGCACGCGCTGTGGGACCTGATCCCGCCCGGCACCCGCCTGGTGATGAACGCGGTGACGTTGGAAACCGAGGCGCTGGTTCTGGACTGGTCCGCGCGCCATGGCGGCAGCCTTCTGAAGATCGACCTTGCGGAACCCCTGGCCATCGGCCGGAAACGCGGCTGGAAGGCCAGCCTGCCGATCCTGCAATGGAGCGTCACCCGATGATCGTCGCGGGCTTTGGCTTTCGGTCAGGGGTGACCCTGGCCGCCTTGCAGGACGCGCTGGCGCGGGCAGGCGGGGCAAAGGGCGTGACGCATCTGGCGACACTGGCGGCAAAGGCAGCGGGGCTGGAGCCGTTGGGCCGCGCGCTTGGTCTGCCGGTCCTTGCGCTGGACCCGGCGCTGCTGCGCGACATTGCGACCCCGACCCGGTCAGCCCGGGTAGAGGCGCTGTTCGGCACAAGCTCGGTGTCCGAGGCCGTGGCCCTGGTCGCAGCGGGGCCGGGGGCCAGGCTGCGCGGACCTAGGGCCGTGTCGGCGGACGGGACGGCGACGGCGGCCATAGCAGAGGGCGCGGGGTGATGGGCGGCTGTCAGAATGAGCGCCTTGCGGCGCAAGCCTTTTGTCTCGCCTCTGCGCGCGAAGGGCGCGCAACCGGCTCGGGCGATTGCCTACGGCGGGGATATTTGGACCAATGTGAAAGGGCAGGGGTTTTTCCCTGCGAAGGTGGGGCATGACCGTTCATTTCATCGGCGCCGGGCCGGGCGCTCCGGACCTTCTGACGCTGCGGGGAAGGGACCTGATCGCGGCCGCCCCGGTCTGCCTTTATGCCGGCTCTCTGGTGCCCGAGGGCGTGCTGTCGCATTGCCCGCCGGGCTGCCGGATCGTCAACACCGCGCCCCTGTCGCTGGACGAGATCATGGCCGAGATTGCCGCTGCCCATGCCGCCGGGCAGGACGTGGCGCGGCTGCATTCCGGCGATCTGTCGGTCTGGTCGGCGATGGGCGAGCAGTTGCGCCGGTTGCGCGACCTGGGCATTCCCTATGACGTGACGCCAGGTGTCCCGTCCTTTGCGGCGGCGGCAGCGGCGCTGGGGGTCGAGCTGACTCTGCCGGGTCTTGCGCAATCGGTCGTGCTGACACGGGTCGAGGGCCGCGCCACCCAGATGCCTGACCGCGAGACCCTGACCGCCTTTGCCGTCACCGGCGCGACCTTGGCCTTGCATCTGTCGATCCATCTGATCGACAAGCTGACCGCCGAGCTGATCCCGCAATATGGCCCGGATTGCCCGGTGGCCGTCGTCTGGCGCGCAAGCTGGCCGGACCAGCGGCTGATCCGGGCGACGCTGGCCACTCTGGCCGCTGCCGTGCCGCCCGAGGTGGAGCGGACCGCGCTGATTCTGGTCGGCCCGGCGCTGGCGCAGGAAGGGTTCGACGAGAGCCGGCTTTATGCGGGCGACTATGATCGCCGCTATCGCCCGGTCGGCACGCACCCGCGCTTTCCCGGTACGGGCGGATGACCCCCGGATCGCTGCCACCGGGCCTGATCATCTCGGCCCCGGCGTCGGGCACCGGCAAGACCACGGTCATGCTGGGGTTGCTGGCCGGGCTGCGGGCGCGGGGGCTGGTGGTGCAGCCGTTCAAGAACGGGCCGGATTACATCGACCCGGCCTTTCATCGAGCGGCCTCGGGGCGCGACAGCTTCAACCTTGACACCTGGGCGATGCCCGGGGCGATGCTGGACGGGATACTGGCCAAGGCGACCGGGGCGGACCTGATCCTGGCCGAAGGCTCGATGGGTCTGTTCGATGGGGTGGCGGCACCCGGGGCCTGCGGCAACGGTGCCAGCGCCGATCTGTCGCTGCGGATGGGCTGGCCGGTGGTCCTGGTGATCGACGCCAGCGGCCAGGCGCAGACGGCGGCGGCGGTGGCGCTGGGGCTGGCGCGGTTCCGTCCCGGCGTGCAGGTCGCCGGAGTGATCCTGAACCGCATCGCCAGCCCCCGGCACGAGGCGCTGGTGCGCGCCGGGATGCAGGAGGGCGGTCTCCCCGTTCTGGGCGTCCTGCCCAAGCGCGCCGCCATCACCATGCCCGAACGTCACCTGGGCCTTGTGCAGGCCGAAGAGCAGCCCGCCCTGCAGGCCCTGATCGCCGAGGCGGCGGACCTGATGCGCACAGGCGTCGATCTTGACGCGCTGATCGCGGCGGCTGCGACCCGTGCGCTACCCGCTGCCGCCGCACGGATCACCCCTCCGGGCCAGCGCATCGCCTTGGCCCGCGATGCCGCCTTCAGCTTTGTCTACCCGCATCTCTTGCAGGGGTGGCGGGCGGCGGGGGCCGAAGTGCTGCCGTTCTCGCCCCTGGCCGATCAGGCCCCCGACCCCAGCGCAGATGTCTGCTGGATGCCCGGCGGCTACCCCGAACTGCACGGCGCGACTCTGGCCGCTGCCAGTCATTTCCACAGCGGCCTGGCCGCCTTTGCCGCACAAAAGCCGGTGCATGGCGAGTGTGGCGGCTACATGGCCATGGGGCAGGCGATCATCGGCAAGGACGGCACCCGGTATCCGATGGCCGGGCTTCTGGGTCTGGTGACCAGCTATGCCGACCGCAAGATGCACCTGGGCTACCGGCAGGCGACACTTGCACAGTCCATCCCTGGACACGCCGCAATGACCCGGCTTCGGGGCCACGAATTCCACTATTCCAGCATTCTGGCGCAACCAGATGCGCCGCTGGCCGCCGTGACCGATGCCACCGGGGCGACCGTTCCCGAAACCGGCTCCTATCGACTTCAGTCCGACGGCGGGCTATCGACCGGCACGTTCTTTCACCTGATTGCAGGCCCATGATGTCCAGCCGTCTGTTCCGGAGCCCCGGAATTTTCGAAAATTCCGGATCGGAGCCTTCAAAGGCTCCGGTCCGATTTCTTCGAAGAAATCGGGGCGCGCGATGACCGGGTTCGTCACCTTTGTCTCGGCCGGGCCGGGCGACCCTGACCTTCTGACCGTCAAGGCGGTGAAGGCGCTGGCCGCTGCCGATGCCATCCTGTTCGACGACCTGTCCTCGGGTCCGATCCTGGCCCTTGCCCGGCCCGGGGCCGATCTGGTGGGCGTCGGCAAGCGGGCGGGCCGACCCTCGCCCAAGCAGGACCACGTCAGCCGTCTTCTGGTCGACTACGCCCTGACCGGCGCGCAGGTCGTCCGGCTGAAGTCTGGTGACAGCGGCATCTTCGGCCGGTTGGAGGAAGAGCTGACCGCCGTCCGCGCCGCTGGGATCGGCTGCACGATCATCCCCGGCGTCACCTCGGCTTCGGCTGCCGCCGCTGCAGCGGGCATCCCGCTGACCCGGCGCATCCATGCCCAGCGGGTGCAATTCATCACCGCCGCCGACACCACGGGTGACCTGCCGCCCGGCCTGAACCTGGAGGCTCTGGCCGATCCGCAGGCCACGACCGTCATCTACATGGGCAAGCGCACCTTCCCCACCCTTGCCGCCGCGCTGATCGACCGGGGGCTGGCCCCCGACACGCCCGCGCTTCTGGCCGAAGCGGTCAGCACCCCCGACCAGCGCCTGCACCGGTCCACCATTTCGGCGCTGGCGCAGGTGCTGGCCGAAGACCGCTCCAGCCTGCCCGGCCTGATCATTTTCGGCGCGCTGGCCGATGGCGTCGCAGATTGACGCGGCGAGGTCGCCTTCGTCCTTGACCCCCGTTTCGTCCAGGCGCACACACGGCGGGCAAGGTGTCCCATCAGGCGCAAAGCGTCGGGACTGAAACGGGAATGAGGAGCGGGCCACCCTGAACAGGGGCCCGCGTCCTCAGCCGCCCCCGCGACTGTCAGCGGTGAGCGGGTCTTCAACAGCCACTGTCCGTCCGGATGGGAAGGCGAAGACCCTCCACGATCCGCCAGCCAGGAGACCGGCCTTGCAGAACCGAAATGAACCGCCGTCGGGTGTGACGGACAGGAGGAACCATGCATATCGAACCAGGTCTCGTTGACGGGGCCAAGATCGCGCTCAGCTACGCCACCGCCGCTGCAGCAGGCGCAACGGCGCTTTACCATGTCACCCGGACCGTCCGCGAAAGCGGCGTCCTGTCGCTTGCCGCCCGGTCGCTGATCGCGACGGTCGGCGTGTTCGTCTTCTTCGAGATCCTGCCGCATTTTCCCGTCGGTGTCTCCGAGGTCCACTTCATCCTGGGATCGACCCTGTTCCTGATCCTTGGGGCCGGACCTGCGGCCATCGGTCTTGCGGCGGGCCTCTTGATCCAGGGCCTGTTCTTCGCGCCGCTGGACCTGCCGCAATACGGGATGAACCTGACCACGCTTCTGGTCCCGCTTTTTGCGCTGCACGCCCTGGCCAGGCGGGTGATCGCGCCCGGCACGGCTTATGTCGATCTGGAATACACGCAGGTCCTGGCGCTTTCGACCGTGTATCAGGGCGGTGTCGTCGCCTGGGTCGCGTTCTGGGCGGTCTATGGCGCGGGCTTCGGGGCCGACGCGCTGGCGGCCATCGGCACCTTCGGCGTCGCCTACATGGCCGTCATCCTGATCGAGCCGGTTGCCGATCTTGCCGTCCTTGGCTTGGCCAAGGCGCTGAAGGGCAAGGGGTCGCCCCTTGTCACCCCGCGGCTTTACGCAGCCGCCTGATCCAGACGGCGCGGCCCTGCACGGGGCCGCGCCGATCCCCTTTCGGAGCTGCGGGCATGATCATCACCCTGTGCGGCGGCTGCGCCCTTGGTCGGGGCGGGTTCGCCGACCCGTTTCGCGCGGCGCTGGCCGGGGCCGGCCTGAGTGCGGACCTCCGCCTGACCGACTGCATGTCCGGCTGCGCCCGTCCCTCGACCTGCGCCTTCCGCGCGGCGGGCAAGACCGCCTATCTCTTCGGCGACCTGACCGCCGACGACCTGCCCGACCTTCTGACCTTTGCCCGGCTCTACGCCGCCTCGGCGGACGGGACCTTTCCCGATGCCCGCGTCCTTGGCGGCCTGCGGATGAAGGCGATCGCGCGCATTCCGGGGTGATGCGTCGCAAACCGCCCCGGAAAGCCGCAAATGCGCCTTGACCCGCCGCCTTGCCTGGTGGCAACTGGTGGGGCATGGCGTCCAATGGGCGCAAAGCGTTCGGACTGAAACGGGAATGGGGACTGGCGGACCGTTGATCGGCGTCAAAACCCCAACCGCCCCCGCGACTGTATGCGGCGAGCGGCTTTCCATCGGCCACTGGTCCCCCGGGACTGGGAAGGCGGAAAGCAGGCTTTGACCCGCGAGTCAGGAGACCGGCCATGCGACGGGACAGAAACTGCCGTCGGGTGTGACGGCAAGGAGCATGAAGATGACCACGACGACGATCTCGACCCGCGCCTCGGACAAGACCACCGCGCTTCTGTCCGTGCTGGGCATGGCGATGCTGGGCCTGGCGATCCTGTTTGCCGCGGGGCACGCACAGTCGGCCACCCTGCATGACGCCGCCCATGACGTGCGTCACGCGACCGGCTTCCCCTGCCACTGATCCGATGATCCAACGCATGCTGACCAGCGCGCTTGTCGCTGGTTGTGCGGCATGGCTGCTTGCGGCCGTGCTGCATTTCGCATTCGTGCAGAAGTACATCCTTCTGGGCGAAGCCTATGAAACCGGGGCGGCCGTGCATTATGCCGGTGTCGTTCCCGCGGACGGCCATGCCGATGCCGGTCACAGCCACGACGAGCCTGCGGCAGAAGGCCATAGCCATGACGAAGGTGCTGCCGCCCATGACCACGGGGATGCCGGGGCGGTCTCGACCGGGACCCGCACGCTTTGGACGACGGTGTTCTTCGGCCTTGTCTACGTCGCCTATGCGCTGATCCTGGTGGCGGGCTTCGGTCTGGCCCGGGCCTATGGCAAGATCATCACCGCGCGCGAGGGCCTGTTGTGGGGCATCGCCGGGTTCGCCAGCTTTCAGCTGGTCCCGGCCATGGGGCTTGCCCCCGAACTCCCTGGCACGCTGGCCGCCGACCTGGGCGCCCGGCAGGTCTGGTGGTGGGGCACCGTCGCCGCGACGGCTGTCGGCCTTGGGCTGCTTGGCTACGGGCGCAGCCTGATGGCCACCGCTTTGGCCGTCGTTCTGCTGGCCGTCCCGCATCTTGTCGGCGCACCCGAGCTTGACGGCTTCAGCGGCGTCGCCCCGCCCGAAGTGGCCGGGGCCTTCTCGGCCCGTGTCCTTGGCACCGGCCTTGCGGTCTGGGCCTTGATGGGCTGGGTTGCGGGCCATGTCTGGGCCAGAACGCCTGACAACGCCGCCTGACAACGCCGCCTGACTGCGCTACCCCTGCTGCGGTCCGACCCCTTGGACCGCAGCCCCAGAAAGACCGCGATGATCACGCTTTCCCTCATCGGCATCGGCACCGGCAACCCGGATCACCTGACGGCCCAGGCCGCCAGGGCGCTGAACGGCGCGGACCTGATCCTTCTGCCGCACAAGGGCGACGACAAGTCCGATCTGGCCGACATCCGCCGCCAGATCCTGACGCAGGTGCTGACCAAAGCCGTCCCCGTGGCCGAATACGACGTGCCGAAACGGGCTGACCAGACGGATTATCTGGGCGCGGTGAACGACTGGCACGATGCCATCGCCCAGGTCTGGCAGGACAGCATCGCCGCCCATCTGCCGACCGGCGGACAGGTTGCGCTGATGGTCTGGGGCGATCCCTCGCTGTATGACAGCACGCTGCGCATCGCCGCCCGCTTGCCCGGTCTGACGGTCCGGGTGATTCCCGGCATCACCAGCCTGCAGGTCCTGACCGCCGCCCATGCGATCCCGCTGAACACCCTTGCCGCCCCGGTGACCATCACCACCGGACGGCAGTTGCGCGACCACGGCTGGCCCGACGGCGCGACCACCCTTGCGGTGATGCTGGACAAGGGCGGAGCCTTTGCCACGCTGGACCCCACGGACCTGACGATCTGGTGGGGGGCCTATGTCGGCATGCCGGAACAGACGCTGATCCACGGCCCGCTGGCCAGCGTTTCGGACGCCATCCTGTCCACCCGCGCCCGCCTGCGGGCCGACCATGGCTGGATCATGGACATCTACCTTCTCCGGCGCGGCCCCGATGTCTGACCTTCTGCGCCGCGCCTTGCCGGTCTACGGCCTGCCGGCCAACACCCCGCTAACCCTGCTCAACCGGTCGGAAAACGAAACCTGGCGGGCCGGGGGTGACCTGATCCTGCGCCTGCACCGCGCAGGCTACCATACCGGGGCCGAGATCGGGTCGGAACTGCACTGGCTGACCGCGTTGCAGGGCCTGCCCGGGTTGAACGCCGTCCGCCCCGTCGCGGGCGCTCAGGGGCCAGTCACCGAACTGGACGGGCGTTTCATCGTCGGCTTCGCCCCGGTTCCGGGGCAAGAGCTGCAGCCCGGTGACGACCTTGCGCGTTGGTTCGCCCCGCTGGGCGAGATCACCGCCCGCCTGCACCTGCACGCCCGCCAGTGGACCCCGGCCCCCGGCTTTGCGCGCAAGCGTTGGGACGTGGACACCATCCTTGGCCCGCGACCGCACTGGGGCGACTGGCGGCATGCGCCGGGGCTGGATGCGGCCAGCGCCGCGCTTCTGACCCGCGCCACCGACCGGCTTGCCGCCACCCTGCGCGCCCTTGGCACCGGACCCGACAGCTTTGGCCTGATCCACGCCGACCTGCGGCTGGCCAATCTGATGGTGGACGGCGACCGACTGACCGCCATCGACTTTGACGATTGCGGCTTTGGCTGGTGGACCTACGACCTTGCCTCGGCCCTGTCGTTCATCGAGACCGATCCCCGCCTGCCTGACCTGATTGCCCGCTGGTGCGACGGCTATTCCCGTGTCGTGCCCTCTGGCCCCCCCGACGCCGCGCTGATCCCGGATTTCATCTTCCTGCGCCGGGTGCTGCTGACCGCCTGGCTGTCCACCCGCGCCGACAGTGACACGGGTCAGGCGCTGGGCGGCCCGACCTATACCGCGGGCACCATCGCGCTGGCCAGGCAATACCTGGCCGACGGGCTTGCCCGCCTGCGCCCCTGACAGGGTTGAGCGCGCCACGGCACGAGTGTTAGCCTGACCCCGACCGCACAAAGGTCGAGCCGGACCTTTTGCCCCATGCGCGCGCTTGTCATCCATTGCCACCCCGACCCCGCCAGCTTTACTGCCGCCGTCCGCGACGTGATCCTGTCGCGCCTGCACGCCGCCGGGGCCGAGGTGCGCCTGACCGACCTGTACGCCAGCGGGTTCCAGCCCGTCCTGACCTGCAAGGAATGGCAGGACTATGCCGAGCCTCCTGGCACCGCGTCCCCGGTGGCAGCGATGGTGCAGGACCTGCGCTGGTGCGACACGCTGATCTTCGTCTACCCGACCTGGTGGCACGGACTGCCCGCGCTGCTGAAGGGCTGGCTGGACCGGGTGCTTCTGCCCGGCGTCGCCTTTCACCTGCCCTTGGTGCCCGGTGGCCCCGTCACGCCCGGACTGCGCCACATCAGCCGGCTTGCGGTCTTCACCTCTGGCGGAGCCAGCGGCTTGGTGGCCTTTGTGATGGGCAATCCCGGCAAGCGCACGCTTTTGCGTGGGCTTGGGGCGCTGTGCGCGCCGGGTCGCCGGACCGCCTTTGCGGCACTGTACCGGATCGACGGCTCTGCCCCGGCCACGCGCGCCCGCCACCTGACCCGCGTCGCGCGCAAGGTTGACCGGCTGATGCGCGGCGGGTGACGGTCACTCTTTCAGCAGCAACCACAGCGCCAGCGCGGTCAGCGCCACCCCGGCCACGACCAGACCCGGCGGCACCGCCCCGTGCAAGGCGATCTCCCACAGGATGACCCAGCTTGGCACAAGGTAGGTATAGGCCATCACCTTGGCCGCAGGCAGCCGCAGCGTGGCGTATTGCAGCAGCACGAACGTCACCGCACTGGCCGCCACCGCCACATAGACCAGCGTTACCCAGACGATCCCCGGCAGCGCCGCCCAATCCGTCGCCCGGATCGCGGGCCAGGCGTAAAGCGTCAGCATCCCGGTTCCCGCCAGCATCATCCCGAAGGTGAACGCG
The DNA here is from genome assembly GCA_029567145.1 of Pseudomonadota bacterium. Classification (GTDB taxonomy): domain Bacteria; phylum Pseudomonadota; class Alphaproteobacteria; order Rhodobacterales; family Rhodobacteraceae; genus Tabrizicola. The sequence continues at coordinate 17,575 of JAKQLM010000492.1, read as the reverse complement.
ACCGGAGTTTCGCCCCGGTTCAGCCTGCGCACCAGCGGAGTATAGGCGGCATGCGCGACGCAGCCCCAGAAGTAGATCACCTCGCCCCGACCGATCTCCAGCGCCAAAAGCGCGCCCAGGTCGGCGCGAAAGATCACCCACAGCGCCCCCGCCGCCCCGATCGCCAGCGCCAGCGCCATCCGGCCGGTCAGCCGTTGCCGCAAGAACAGCCAGCCGAACCCCGCCGCCATCACCGGGGTCAGCGTGAACACCGCCGCCGTGGGCACCGGGGCCGCCGTCTTCAGCCCCTGGAACATCAGGACGAAATACCCCGCCAGCAGCCCGCCCAGCACCAGATACCGCCAGGGGGCCACCCAGGTGCTGCGCGGCAGTCCCGTCGTCGCCAGCGCCGCCGCCCCGACCAGAACGCCCGCCAGCAGAAAGCGCACCGCGCTCAGCGCCGCCGGATCGACATGCGGAGCCGCCAGCGCACCCAGCGAAAACGACCCCGCAACCAGCGCCGAAAACGCCAGCATCGCCAGATGCCCCCGCTGCGACGGCGTCAACGTCACCCGCAGAACTTCCAGTCCTTCACCGCCTCTTTCAGATGCGTCAGGAACGCCTGCACCTTGCGCGTGCGGTGCAGATCGACATGGGTCACGATCCTGAGCGGGCTGGCCCAGTCGGCGCGGGGAGGCAGGATCTCGATCATCTGCGGGTCCTGCGCCGCCCGGTAGACCGCCATGAACCCGATCCCCGCCCCCAGCCGCACGGCGTCTTCCAGCGCGGCAGGCTCGCTTGCGGCATAGACGATCTGGTCGGGCTGGACCTTGGATCGCAGCCAGCGGTGGAACGGCGCGCGCGTCAGCTCGGCATCGGTGCAGACAAAGCGATGCCCGTCGAACTCGGCCTCGCTGCCGGGCAGGCCAAAGCGGTCGGCATAGGACCGGGCCGCATACAGCGCCATGTTGATATGGGTCAGCGGCTGCACCACGTTGTCCGGCTCTTCCGGCCCCATCCCGGCGCGGATCGCCACATGCGCCTCGCCATAGTCCAGCCGGAACACCCGCATGTCGGTCAGGAACCGGACCCGCACATCCGGGAACTTGTCCTGAAACCCGACCATCACCGGCGTCAGCAGGTTCGAGATCCCGGCGATCGAGGTCACCACAAGCTCGCCCGACACCGTCTCGCCCTGACCCTTGATCCGGCTGGACAGATGGGCGAACTGCTCTTCGGTGGTCTGCGCCACCGACAAAAGGTCGCGCCCGGCCTCGGTCGCGGTATAGCCCCGCGCGTGGCGCTGAAAGAGCTTGGACCCCAGCCGCTTTTCCAGCGCGTCGATGTGGCGGATCACCGTGGCATGGTGCACCCCCAGCACTTCGGCGGCACCCGACACCGTGCCCAGCCGGGCAACCTGATAGGCGGTGCGCACTTCGTCCCAGTTTTCCATGCCAGTCTTCCCGCCCGCTGTGCATCCATGCACAGAAAACGCCATCGCAGCGCCCAGCGCAACCCCCCAGCGCGACCGCCAGCGCAACCCCCGGCAAAGGTCAAAGCCGTTGATCCCGCGACCCCGCTCTGCGATGACTTGCGCCAAGCCCGATCCCGATCGCCAAGGCCCAGCCCATGCGCATTGTCACCAACACGCCCAGCCAGCTTGTCCTTGAGGACCGGCCCTGGCTGCTTGGTTCGATCCTGGCCATCGTCATCCTGTTCTTCGCGCTGCTGGCGCTGGCGACCGGGGCCGAGAACCTGTGGCTTGGCCTGGGGATGGGCCTTGCGGCCGCCCTGTTCGGCGTGGCCTTCGTCGCCTTCGTCCGCCGCGTGATCGTGATCTTTGACCGAGGGGCAGGGGCAGTCGTGGTCCGCACGGCCAGCCTTCTGGGCCAGACCGAACAGACCCACCGCCTGTCCGACATCACCGGGGCATCGGTGGAAACCGTGGTCAACCGCTCGACCCCGACGAACAGCGGCCGGCTGGCATCGACCAGCGAAACGCACCGGGTGGTGCTTCAGGTCAACAGCCAGGCCGTGCCGCTGACACAGGTCTTTTCCGCAGGCCAGTCCGCCGCATCCTGCGCTGCGGCGATCAATCACTGGTTGGCCGCATGATCCGGCATCTGCCGATGGGGCTGATGTGGAACATGCCGATTCCCGTGGCCTGTTCGCTGGCCGTGGCGTCGGACGGGCTGGCGGTGACCTGTGGCCAGTGCCCGCTGGACGGCGACGGGCAGGTGCTGGCTCCGGGCGACGCTGCGGCGCAGGCCGGGGTGGTCGCGGCGATGGGTCAGGGGGTACTGGCGCATCTGCCCGATCCGCACCACCCGGCGCTTCTGGTGGTCTACCATGACTGCACCGACCCTCAGGACGTGCTGACCCCGCTGGCCAAGGCCTTTCCGCAGACCACCCTTGCGCCCGTCCGACTGCCGCATTTCTACTATCCCGGCATGCGGATCGAGGTGGACCTCTACGCCATCGCCACCCCGCCGCGGACGACCGTCGAAACCCGCGGTCCCGCCCGGCTGACCCGGATCGACGGCGGACCGCTTGCCCTGCTGCACCTGACTGCGCCGGACATGCCCTCGGCCCTGCCGCTCCTCACCTGCATCGACCCGGCCCTTGTCCTGTCGGCCCAGTGGTTCGCCGCCGACCCGCCGCCCAGCCATATCCCCGACCCCGCCGCCCGCGTGATCCCGCCGGATGGCAGCGTCTCTGCCATCCTGACGCTTGCCGCGACCCCGGTGACCGCGACCACCACCCAAGGCGGCGCGATCCTGCGCCGGGCAGGGCGCTTCGCCTGGACCTCCGCCACCGGCACCGCCCCCGACCTGGCACAATCGGCACATCAGGCGATGGACGCGCTTGACCTGTCCGGCCTGACGATCCTGAAGGCGACCACCCATTATGCCGGTGGCCCCAGGCCGCAGGACCTTCACGCCAACCTGGCCGTCCGCCACGCCCGGTTTCCGATGCCCGGCCCGGCCTCGACCGGGGTGCCCGTCGCCGGGCTGGCCACCGCCACCTTGGCCATCGACATGCTGGCCATCGTTGACAGCCCCGCCGAATAGGCGTATCCGCCCCATGAATTCCCCGGAGGCATCACGCTTCCGGTCCCTAGGGCATTGCCCGGGATCGCCATCCGTCAGCGCGTTGCGCCCACGGGTGCTGTTCCGCTTTGCACCTGGGTTCGACGCCCCCATATCGGGGCAAACGTCAGATGAGGTGACACGATGTTCGAAAGCCTGTCAGAACGCCTTGGTGGCGTGTTCGACCGTCTCACCAAGGCCGGCGCCCTGTCCGAGGCTGACGTCGTCACCGCGCTCCGCGAAGTTCGCACCGCGCTTCTGGAGGCGGACGTAAGCCTTCCCGTTGCCCGCGATTTCATCAAGCGGGTGACCGAAAAGGCCACCGGGTCGGCGGTGACAAAGTCGATCACCCCCGGCCAGATGGTCGTCAAGATCGTCCATGACGAACTGATCCGTGTCCTGGCCGGGGACGGCGACCCCGAGGCGCTCAAGATCGACAACCCGCCGGCGACGATCCTGATGGTCGGTCTGCAAGGCTCGGGCAAGACCACCACGACCGCCAAGCTGGCCAAGCGGTTGAAGGAAAAGAACGGCAAGCGCGTGCTTCTCGCCTCGCTGGACACCAACCGCCCCGCGGCGATGGAGCAGCTGGCGATCCTGGGCACCCAGATCGGCGTCGACAGCCTCCCCATCGTCAAGGGCGAGACGGCGGTGCAGATCGCCAAGCGCGCCAAGACCCAGGCCAACCTTGGCGGCTATGACGTCGTCTTCCTGGATACCGCCGGGCGTCTGCACATCGACGAAGTCCTGATGGACGAGATTCAGTCCGTCCGCGACATCGCCCAGCCACGCGAAACGCTGCTGGTGGTTGACGGCCTCACTGGTCAGGACGCCGTCAACGTGGCGACCGAATTCGACGGCAAGGTCGGCATCTCGGGCGTCGTCCTGACCCGGATGGACGGCGACGGGCGCGGCGGTGCGGCCCTGTCGATGCGCGCTGTCACCGGCAAGCCGATCCGCTTTGTCGGCCTTGGCGAAAAGATGGACGCGATCGAGACCTTCGACGCCGAACGCGTCGCCGGCCGCATCCTTGGCATGGGCGACATCGTGGCCCTGGTCGAAAAGGCCCAGGAAACCTTCGAAGCCGAACAGGCCGAACGCATGGCCCGCCGCTTCTCCAAAGGGCTGTTCAACATGAACGACCTTCGCATGCAGCTGGAACAGATGGTCAAGATGGGCGGCATGCAGGGCCTGATGGGCATGATGCCCGGCATGGGCAAGATGGCCAACCAGGCCGAAGCCGCGGGCCTGAACGACAAGATGCTGACCCGCCAGATCGCGCTGATCAACTCGATGACCAAGAAGGAACGGGCCAACCCCGACCTTCTGGCCGCCAGCCGCAAGAAACGCATCGCGGCGGGCGCGGGGCTGGACGTGGCCGACCTCAACAAGCTTCTGAAACAGCATCGGCAGATGGCCGACATGATGAAGAAGATGGGCAAGGGCGGCATGATGAAGCAGATGATCCGTCAGTTCATGGGCAAGGGCGGCATGCCCGACCCGTCCAAGATGACGCTCGAACAACTGGCCGAAGCGGCCAAGGGCATGAAGCAGGGCATCGGCGAGCTTGGGGGCGCGCTGCCCCCCGGCATGGGCGGCCTGCCGCGCGGGATCACCCTGCCTGCGGGCCTGTCCGGGCTGATGAAGAAGAAATGACCTACCGGCTGGCAACAGGTGCAGACGGCGGCCCGGTCCTTCAGACCGCGCGCCTGCGCCTGCGCCTGCCAACCCTTGACGACATTCCGGAAAGCTATCGCTTCTGGTCCTCGGACCGGTCGCGCCTGATGGGCGGGCCGTGGTCGATGGACACGCTCTGGGCCGAAACCCGGGGCCTGCTGGACCAGTGGCAAAAGCATGGCTTCAGCCTGTTCACCGTCACCCGCTCCGACTGCGACACCGGCATCGGCGGCATCGGCCCGTTCTTCCCCGACACCCACCCCGAACCCGAACTGGGGTGGAGCCTGTGGCACGCCGCAGACGAAGGCCAGGGCCTTGCGCTGGAAGCCGCCAGCGCTGCCCGCGACTGGTTCTTTGCCACCTCGGGCCGCACCACCGCCGTCAGCCACACCGACCCGGCCAACACCCGGTCGCACCGGTTGTGCGAACGGCTGGGCGCAACGCTGGACCCGACCGCGCGGCACCCCTACGGCGACGACTCCACGCTGACCTACCGCCATCATGCGGGGGGCCGCGCATGATCGCCCCGACGCTTTACACCGACCGTCTGGTCCTGCGCATGCCCCAGCTTGCCGATTTCGACCACCATGTCGCGTTTCACGCCAGCCCCCGCGCGGCGTTTGAAGGCGGCACCAAATCCCGCAAGTCCGCCTGGAAGATCTGGGCCGGCGACGTCGCCAGCTGGGCCCTGCGCGGCTACGGCGCCTTTTCGGTCGAAATGGACGGCGTCTTTGTCGGCGAGGTCGGGATCTATCAGCCCGACCACTTCCCCGGACCGGAATTCGGCTGGATGGTCACCGCCGCCGCCGAAGGCAGGGGCATCGCGCATGAGGCCTCCCGCGCGGCCCTGTCCTGGGTCGGCAGCAGCTTTGACTGGCCCTACATCACCTCGATCATCGACCCGGACAACGCCCGCTCCATTGCGCTTGGCCTGCGGCCGGGCGGCACCATCGACCGGACGCTGCCGGGCGTCGACCCCGGCGACGTGGTGATCCGCCACGACCTGCGGGGGGCGGCATGACCTACCGCTTCCCCCTGCCGATCCCCACGCTGATGACCGACCGGCTGACCCTGCGCGCGCCGCGGGAATCGGACCTTGCCGCAATGCTCGCGTTCAACGACAGCGCCCGTGCGGGCTTTGTCGGCGGCAGCGCGCCCCGGCAGCAGGTCTGGCGCGGGCTACTGGCCAACATCGGCCATTGGGCGCTGCGCGGCTATGGCTTCTATTCCGTCGACACCCGGGCGGGCGACTTCATCGGTCGGATTGGCGTGATCTTCCATGACGGCTGGGATGAGCCCGAACTCGCCTGGCACCTGTATGACGGGCACGAAGGCCAGGGCTACGCGCATGAGGCGGCGCTTGCCGCCCGCGCCGACTATCACGCCCGCGTCACCGGCCAGCCGCCGATCAGCTATGTCGACGTCACCAACGCCCGCTCCGAGGCGCTGGCCAGACGGCTGGGCGCGACCATCGAGCGGACGCTGAACGACGACAAGGGCCACCACCATGTCTACCGCCACCCGGCCCTGGACACAGGTGTTGCGCGAACGGGCGTCTCACCGCGCGTAGAGACGCAAGGTAGACGCGATGAAGACGCGATGAAGACGTCGGAAAAGGGGGATTGATGGACACCGCAACCCGGGCAGCCGAACTGCTCAAGGACCACCGCGCCTCGATCGACCGGCTGGATGCGATCCTGGTCTACACCCTTGCCGAACGCTTTCGGCAGACCAAGGCCGTGGGGCGGCTCAAGGCTGAACACGGCCTGCCGGCCTCGGACCCCGACCGCGAGGCGCGTCAGATGGCGCGGCTGCACGAACTGGCGACCGAGGCCGATCTTGACCCCGACCTTGCCAAGAAATTCCTGGCCTTCATCATCGGTGAAGTGATCAGGCACCACGAGAAACTACAGAAATAACAGGGGCTTGCCCCGTTACTTGCCATTCAAAGGAGAAAACCAAATGGCTATGAAAATCCGTCTCGCGCGCGGTGGTTCCAAAAAGCGCCCGTTCTATTCGATCGTCGCCACCGACAGCCGCATGCCGCGCGACGGCCGCTTCCTGGAAAAGCTGGGGACCTACAACCCGCTGCTGGCCAAGGATGACGCGACCCGTATCGTGATGAACCTCGAGCGTGTGCAGTACTGGCTGGGCCAGGGCGCGCAGCCGACCGACCGGATCGCCCGGATGCTGGAAGCCGCAGGCGTGCGTCCGAAAACCGTGCGCGCCAACGCCAAGGCCGGCACCCCCGGCAAGGCGATGGCCGAACGCGCCGCGAAGAAAGCCGCCCGTTCCGCCGAGCCTGCCGCCGAACCGGCTGCCGAGTAATCGCTTGATGTCCGGCCAGTTCAGCCCTGCCTTCCGGGAGGAGCTGGCCGCGCTCATGCGGTGGCGGCGCGACGTGCGCCGCTTCCGCACCACGCCCGTTCCGGCGGACGTGCTGGCGCGGTCGCTGGACAGCTTTCGCCTGGCCCCATCGGTCGGCCTTAGCGAACCCTGGCGGATCTTGCGCGTCGAAACCGCAACCGCACGCGACCTGTGCCAACAGAATTTCCGCGACACCAATGCCCTGGCTCTGGATGGTCAGGACGGCACATCGGCGCAGGTTTACAGCCGGTTGAAACTGTCCGGCATGGCCGAGGCGCCGACACAACTGGCGGTGTTTTGCGACACGGCTACCACTAAGGGTAGGGGTCTTGGCGCCGCGACCATGCCCGAAACCCGGGCCTATTCCGTCGTCGGGGCGATCACGCTCTTCTGGCTCGCCTTGCGGGCCGAGGGTCTGGGTCTTGGCTGGGTCTCGATCCTTGACCCCGCCCGCCTGGCGCGCGACCTTGACGTGCCGACGGATTGGCAGTTCATCGCCTACCTCTGCATCGGCTGGCCGGAACAGGAGGATACTGTGCCCGAACTGGAACGCGAAGGCTGGGAAACCCGGTCGTCCGCCCTGCAACTGGAGCTACGCTGATGACCGAACGGATCTGTGTCGGGGCGATTGCGGGGGCCTTTGGGGTCAACGGCGAAGTGCGGTTGAAATCGTTCTGCACCGAACCCGCCGACATTGCCGCCTATGGCCCGCTGACCTCCGAGGACGGCAAGACCGAATACCGGATCACGCTGACCCGTCCGGTTGCAGGCGGCCTTGGCGCGCGCGTTCAGGGGGTCCAGAACCGCGATCAGGCCGAAGCGCTGCGCGGCACCAGCCTTTTCGTCACCCGCGACCGGCTTCCGTCCTTGCCGGATGACGAATTCTACCACGCCGACCTGATCGGCCTTGCCGCGTTTGACGTGGGCGGGGTGGAATTGGGCAAGGTTGCCGCGGTTCACAACCACGGTGCGGGGGACATCATCGAAATATCGCCTGCCAGTCACAAATCGGCCCTGCTTTTGCCCTTTACCAAGGCAATCGTGCCCAATGTGGACCTTTCGGCGGGTCGAATTGTGGTCGATTTGCCGGAAGACAGCGAATAACGACGACTTGGGGCGACGACGGGGGGGATCGGGATGCTGACCCGCATGCGTCTATTGAGAGGCGCGACGGCACTTCTGTACATCGGCCCGCTGGTTGCCGGGATGTGCCATTTCGGCTGGGGCCTTGTCGCCCCGTTCACCTTGATCTTCGTAGTCTGGCTCATGGTGCTGCGGCCCGAACAATGGCCGGCCTCGCCGCAGGAATGGCTGACCGGCAGCGCCTGGCTGGCCGCGCTGGCGCAGATCCTGTCGCAGGTGGCCCTGATCGCGGTGCTGATCGGCATCGGGCGCGGGATCGGCGCGCTTGCCGGGTTCCTGCCGGTGGTGAACCCGGTCCTGCCGTTGTCGATCTCGTTCCTGGCGATCCCGCTGTGCCGCATGCTGTGGGACGCGCGCGAGGCTGCGGATCACGGTTATTTCCTGGATGAAGACGCCGAAGCAGCCCATGCGCCGCGGGTCGTGGCCGAGGCGGGCAAGGCCATTGTGCCGCTGTTGAACCTGCCCGATTCAGCCAGCGACGCGCAGGTGACTGCTGCCATCTCGAAGGCCCTGTCGGTCGCCTCGGCCGATCTGCGGCTGAAGGCGCTGGTTGCGGCGCTGGCCCAACCGGGGCGCAGCCATCTGGCGCTGCGGCAGGGCCTGATCCTTTGGGCGTCCGAACCCGAGACCGTCGCCTCGGGCCAGGTCCCGCATGCGATGTCGGCGGCCTTTTCCTTTGCCGAGGGCAGCCCCGACCTTCTGCGCCTGTACCTGCCGCGCGCCATCGCCCTGATTGCAGCCTTCCCGAACCGGGCCGCCGACTTCCCGGTGCCCGCCCGCCTGCGACAGGCCGCCGTGGCTGCGTCGGGGTCGGACCCGAACGCCGATCTGCCCGTGCATCTGCGCGACGATCTGCGCGATGGCCTGCGCGCCCTTGCCCGCGGGATCGAGGCGGCACTTGCCGAAGCTGCCGACTTGGCCCCGCGCGGCGACATCCGTCCGCAGACCGCCGCCCGGACCGCCTGACACCACCCTGACAGGGGCCTTCCCCGGACCGGCATTTCCGGCTAAGTCGGCGCCATGTCCGATCCCGACACCCCTGCGAAAAGCCACGGCCGCCTGTCGATCAGCGCCAGCGCAAAGCCGCGCGACCTGATGGAAGAGCCGCGCCTGGTGAAAGGGGCCTTCGTCGCCAAGGTGATCACGCTGTTTCCGGACGCCTTTCCCGGCACTCTTGGCCTGTCGTTGACCGGCAAGGCGCTTGACCTTGGCGTCTGGCGGCTGGACCCCATCGACCTGCGCGGCTTTGGCGAAGGCAAGCACCGCAATGTCGACGATACGCCCGCCGGGGGTGGCGCGGGCATGGTCCTGCGCGCCGATGTGGTGGACGCCGCCTTTCGCCACGCCCGCGTCGGCACTCCCCCGGACCGTGCCCGCTGGCCAGTGGTCTACCTGTCCCCGCGCGGGGCACCCTTTACCCAGGCCACCGCCCGCCGGTTCGCAGCCGCCGAGGGGATCACCCTTCTGTGCGGCCGCTTCGAAGGCGTCGACCAGCGTGTCCTGGACCACCATCAGGTCGAGGAGGTCAGCCTTGGCGACTTTGTCCTGACCGGAGGAGAGATCGCCGCCCAGGCGATACTGGACGCCACGGTCCGCCTTTTGCCCGGAGTGATCGGCAACGCCGCCAGCCTGGACGAGGAAAGCCACTCGCACGGACTGCTGGAACACCCGCACTACACCCGCCCGCAGATGTGGGAGGGGCAGGAGATCCCCGCCGTCCTGCAATCCGGCAACCACGCCGAGATCGCCAAATGGCGCCGCGCCCAGGCCGAGGCGCTGACGCAGGAGCGGCGGCCGGATCTGTGGGCGCGTCGCCCCGGAACCAAGCCCGGAACCAAGGACGTCTAGGCAGGGTCGCAAAGGGCAGCATGGAATTCTTCGGGCATTTGGTTTCGAACATCCTGACGCTGGTGCTGTTTGCCTGCGCGCTGTTCCTTGTGCTTCGCCATGCCGTTCACTGTGGGAAGGCTGTGGCCCAGATTGCGACCGCTGGTGGCTCGGGCAGAACGCCGGTCGCCTGGTTGGTGCCGCGCTTGGCGACCTCGTTCGGCATTCTGCTTGCGATGACCAGCAGCTTTGGCCTGGACTGGTGGCTGACCATGGGCAGCGTGCCCGGCACCGCGCCACGCGTGCCGCATCTGCACGAATTCCTCAACCATTTCCTGTCGCGGTATCTGTCCGAAGTGTTCGGCAGTTATCCGTGGGTTTGGTACAGTGGGTGGCTGGGCACCCCGGTCTGGGCTTTGCGGCTGGTTTTGCTGGTTGGCTTTGCCGCCTTTCTGCTCTTGGGGCTGCGCAACATCCTTGATCCGCGGATCAGGGACATAAGCGCACTCTGGGTGGTGCCACGGAACGTCCTCGCCGGATTTCTCGCCATGGCGATGGTCACCTACTGGTGGCCCGCCGGGATGGGCGACCGACCGTTCTTCACCATCGTGATGATCCTGCTGTGCTTCATCGGCCTTGGCGCTTTCGGCGGGGTGGTGGAAGGCAATTCAAGACCCTCCTCGCCCTCCTCGCCGTCGTCAGATGGATGGGCCCCCCCGCAGGGCCGCGCGAAGAAGGTGCCAGACGAGGATGACTTCTGGACCGCGCAGCGCAAGCGCGACGATAAGGCTGGCAAGGATGCCACGAAGGCGTGGCAGGAGGACGAGCGGAAAGCCCGCGAAAGACGCGACAAGGACGAAAAGAAGCGCCGGGAGGACGCCGAGGAAAAGCAGCGCAAGGACAAGGACCAGGACGACAGGCGCAGGCGCGAGCAGGACCTCAAGGATGCAGACGACCTGGCCTGGCGGCTGAAAAAGGAAGCAGACGATCTGGCCTGGCGGCTGAAGGAAGAGGCCAAGAAGGCCGCTTGGGAAGCCGAACAGCGCCGCAAGGATGAAGAGCACCGGCGCAAGTGACGGGTCTGGTCTCGCGCGCCGGACGCTCCCCTTGACCGGGACTTCCCTTCCCCCTATACGCGCACGGTCCGGGGCAGTTTGCCCATCGGACCCGATTCCCTTTGCCTGCCTGCCTTCTTCCGCAGGGTCATCGCACGGGGCGCGGACCACACAAAGCAGGCGCCACCTGCGGCGGGCTTCTTGATCACTCAAGGGGGACCCGGACGAAGACCGGAAGCTCTGGCGCGGCATCACCTCTGCGGAAACCACCGCAGGCAAGAAAGGAACCGCGCATGAACCTCATCGCGCAGATCGAGGCGGAGCAGATCGCCGCCCTCGGCAAGACCATCCCCGACTTCAAGGCCGGCGACACCGTCCGCGTCGGCTACAAAGTGACCGAAGGCACCCGTTCGCGCGTGCAGGCCTATGAAGGCGTCTGCATCGGCCGCAAGGGGGGCGCGACCATCGCCGCCTCGTTCACCGTCCGCAAGATCTCGTTCGGCGAAGGCGTGGAACGCGTGTTCCCGCTGTACTCGACCAACATCGACAGCATCGAAGTGGTGCGTCGCGGCAAGGTTCGTCGCGCCAAGCTGTACTACCTGCGCGCCCGTCGCGGCAAATCGGCCCGTATCGCCGAAGACGCCACCTACAAAGCCAAATCCGAATAAGGAGCGGGACGATGAAAGCCGAGATTCACCCCGGATATCACACGATCACCATCAAGATGACCGATGGCTCGACCTACACGACGCGCTCGACCTGGGGCAAGGAAGGCGACCAGATGTCGCTGGACATCGACCCGCTGGCGCATCCGGCCTGGACTGGCCAGCAGGCCAAGCTGATGGACACCGGCGGCCGTGTGTCCAAGTTCAAGAACAAATACGCCGGCCTGGGGTTCTGATCCCCTGTCAACGGCAGGACTTTCGGGGGGCTCGTGGCGACACGGGCCCCTTCGCATTTCCGGGTGTCGTGCGGCGCCGGACTTTTTGAAAAGTCCGGTCCGGAGCCTTTGAAGGCTCCGATCCGATTTCTTCAAAGAAATCGGTGCTCCGCGTTCTCCACAGCTTCCCGCTTTCCCCTCGCACCCCTTGCGCATATGACAGGGCCGGGACGGGACAGGGGATGGGCCATGGCGCATATCATCGTTGTGGGCAACGAAAAGGGCGGGTCGGGCAAATCGACCACCTGCATGCATGTGGCCACCGCGCTGGCGCGGATGGGCAAGCGGGTGGGCGCGCTGGACCTGGACTTGCGGCAGCGGTCCTTCGGGCGCTATCTGGAAAACCGCCGGGCCTATCTGGCGCAGGCCGGGCTGGACCTGCCGACCCCCGACTACCACGACCTGCCGGACACCGATCCTGCCGCTGCGCAGGATGACCGCCTGGCCCGCGCGGTCGAGGCGATGGATGCGACGAAGGACTTCATCGTCATCGACTGTCCCGGCAGTCACACCCGCCTAAGCCAACTGGCGCATACGATGGCCGACACTCTGATCACGCCGCTGAACGACAGCTTTGTCGATTTCGACCTCTTGGCCCGCGTCGATCCGGCGACGGGCCGCGTCAAGGGCCCGTCGATCTATGCGGAAATGGTCTGGGGCGCACGCCAGGTGCGGGCGCAGGAAGGGCTGAAGCCGATCGACTGGATCGTGGTCCGCAACCGGCTTGGGGCGCAGCAGATGCACAACAAGAAAAAGGTCGGTGCCGCGCTGGAGGACCTGTCGCGCCGCATCGGCTTTCGCGTGCTGCCGGGGTTTTCCGAACGTGTCATCTTCCGCGAGCTGTTTCCGCGCGGGCTGACGCTACTGGACCTCAAGGATACCGGGGTGGATCAGTTGAACCTGTCGAACGTGGCCGCGCGGCAAGAGCTGCGCGACCTGATGGGCGGCCTCAAACTTCCGTCTCTGACGGTCGGCTTTTGAACACCGGGCCGCCAAGGCCCACCTGATTGACCACCCGCGCCCGGTTCACCTTTTTCAGCCGCTTGTCGAACAGGCTGGCCTCATCCTCGGCCGGCTTGCTTTTGCCAAGGCCGATCTTCTGCAAGAGCTTGATGGTCTTTTTCATTGGGTGATCCTTTGCGGTCTTGATCAGTATATCACGCGCAAGCGGGGCAGGACTATGGCGTGTGTTCGTTTCTTGTGCGACCGGCCTGTGCCAGAATGGAAACGCAATGTTTCCGGTTGACTGGGCGGTCAATTGCAAGGTCGCAGAAACACTTGAAAGTTTGGTTAATTCGCCTCGTCGCGCAATTCGCTGTCCAGAAATCTTTCAAAGGCGTCCAGGTCCAGCGGCTCGAACTGACCGAATCCCTGCATCCAGACGGAGGCCGCGCGCATGGCGTCCGGCTCCAGCTTGCACCAGATCACCCGCCCTCGCCGCTCGCGGCTGATCAGCCCCGCATCGGCCAGCACGCCCAGGTGTTTCGAGATCGCGGCCAGGCTCATCGCGAAGGGGGCGGCGACATCGGTGACGGCCATGTCATCCTCCAGCAGCATGGCCAGGATCGCCCGGCGCGTCGGGTCGGCAAGGGCGGAAAAGACAGGGTCCAAAGCCTGGGTCATGCGCGCAACTATTCCCTGCGGGCGCAGGATCGTCAACCGGGGGGTTGAATATGGCTGGCGCTGCGGCGGGGGGCAGAATGACCCACACGACAGAAAAAATCCTGCAAAGACAAGGATTTGGATGCCAAGATGCGCGCTTGACTCTGTCCCCTCCTCTCCGTAGGTTCCGCCCGACTGCAATGGGGCTTGGCGCATGGCATCCGAACCCGATCCCGACCGTCTGCGCGCGCTTGAAGCGCGGCTTCAGAAGGTCCGGGGTCAACCGGAACCGGCCAGGACCAATACGGTCAAGGGTTTCTCACAGGGCGAGGTGGCCTGGAGGATGGTGATCGAGCTGGTGACCGGCATGTTGCTGGGAATGGCCATCGGTTACGGGCTGGATGTGCTGGCTGGCACGCTGCCGATCTTCCTGATCATCTTTTCGCTCATGGGCTTTGCAGCTGGCGTCAAGACGATGCTGGGCACGGCCCGCGAACTGGGACAAAAGGCGGCCGAGACGGCCGCAAAGGGCGAAGGGAACTGACGATGGCGACGGAAGAACATGCAGCCGGCGGACTTCAGATCCACCCGATGGATCAGTTCGTGGTCACAAAGCTGTTCTGCACCGACGACCACGCCACGCCGCTGAACGACTGCACCACCAACATCCACTGGTATGACGTGACCAACGTCACGCTCTGGATGGGCATCGCGGTGCTGGCCATGGTGGCGCTTCTGGTCCTGTCCACCCGCCGCCGCGCCATCGTGCCGTCGCGCGGGCAGTCGGTGGCGGAAATGTTCTACGGCTTCATTCACAAGATGGTCGAAGACGTCGCGGGCCACGAAGGCCTGAAGTTCTTCCCCTACATCATGACCCTGTTCATGTTCGTCTTCCTGTCGAACATGCTGGGCCTGATCCCGATGTCGTTCACCACCACCTCGCATATCGCGGTCACCGCGGTCCTGGCGCTGCTGGTGTTCCTGACCGTCACGCTGGTCGGCTTTTACCGCAAGGGTGTCGGCTTTCTGTCGATGTTCTGGGTCTCCTCGGCCCCGCTGGTCCTGCGGCCGATCCTTGCGATGATTGAAGTCATCTCGTACTTCGTGCGCCCCCTGTCGCACTCCATCCGTCTTGGCGGCAACCTGATGGCCGGTCACGCCGTGATCAAGGTCTTTGCCGGGTTCGCCGGGGCCATGGGCGTCGCTTCCGTTGTCCCGATTGCCGCCATCGCCGCGATCTATGGGCTCGAACTCCTCGTTGCGGCCGTTCAGGCCTATGTTTTCACCATTCTGACCTGCGTGTACCTGCGCGACGCAGTGGGCGACGCCCACCACTAAGGTCACGAACCACCTTCAGCCAATTCCAAAAAGGAGCTACCAAATGGAAGGCGATATCGCAGAAATGGGCAAGTTCATCGGCGCCGGTCTGGCAACGATGGGTCTGGGCGGCGCTGGCATCGGCGTGGGCCACATTGCCGGCAACTTCCTGTCGGGTGCCCTGCGCAACCCGTCGGCGGCACCGGGCCAGATGGCCAACCTCTTCGTCGGCATCGCGTTCGCCGAAGCGCTCGGGATCTTCTCGTTCCTGATCGCGCTCCTGCTGATGTTCGCCGTCTGATCTTTCGAACCTGACTTTGGGGCCAGTTCACGGACTGGCCCTGGTTCCAAAGGTTAAGGAGAGACGACATGGCAACCGAAGCAACGGGTGAGGCGGGAAAGGCTGTGGGCATGCCCCAGCTTGATTTCTCGACCTGGCCAAACCAGATCTTCTGGCTTCTGGTCACGCTGGTCGTGATCTACTTCGTGCTGTCGAAGATCGCCCTGCCGCGCATTGGCGCGGTTCTGGCGGATCGGAAAAGCACGATCACCAACGATCTTGCTGCGGCGGAAGAGCTGAAGCTCAAGGCGGTCGAGGCCGAAAAGGCCTATCAGGACGCCCTGACCAATGCCCGCACCGAAGCGGCCAAGATCGTCGCGGCGGCCAAGGCCGAGATCCAGAAGGACCTGGACGCGGCCACGGCGCAAGCCGATGCCGAAATCTCCGCCCGTGCGGCCGAGTCCGAGAAATCCATCGCCGAAATCCGCGACGGGGCCGCTCAGGCGGTGACCGAAGTGGCCCGCGACACGGCGGCAGAACTGGTTGCGGCCCTGGGCGGCTCGGTCGATGCGAAAGCGGTGTCGGCGGCGGTCACCGCGCGGTTGAAAGGGTAAGATGATGAAACAGCTTTCCATCCTCTTTGCCCTTCTGGCCTCGCCCGCGCTGGCAGCCACTGGCCCGTTCTTCTCGCTGCAGAACACGAACTTCGTCGTTCTGATCGCGTTCATCGCCTTCGTGGCGCTGCTGGTCTATCTCAAGGTTCCGGCCAAGCTGACCGGGATGCTGGACGCCCGCGCTGCGGTGATCAAGTCCGAACTCGACGAAGCCCGTGCCTTGCGGGAAGAGGCGAAGTCGATCCTTGCCACCTATGAGCGGCGCCAGAAAGAAGTGCAGGAACAGGCCGAACGCATCGTCAGCAGCGCGCGGGACGAGGCGATGGCGGCAGCGGCGCAGGCCAAAGCCGATCTCAAGACCTCGATCGCACGGCGTCTGGCGGCGGCGACCGATCAGATCGCCTCGGCCGAAGCGGGCGCGATCCGGCAGGTTCGTGAGCAGGCGGTTACCGTGGCCATCGCGGCGGCGGGCGACCTTCTGGCCAAGCAGATGACGGCGGACGCGGCCTCGGCCTCGATCGACGCGGCCATTGCCCAGGTCGAAGCCAAGCTGCACTAAGGTATGGGCCAGATTTGCTGAAACCGGCGGTTCGCAAGAGCCGCCGGTTTCATTTTGCGCCCCCCAGGATCCTTGCGTAGGAAATCCGATCCCGCACGCTACCGGCTGGCTTCATGCTCCAGCCGTTGCCGCGCAATCGTCTCGTGCTTTTCCGCGCGCGTCTGGTCGACGAAGGCCTGCTCGACAAAGCTCAGATGCGCCTCGACGGCTGCGCGGGCGGCGACCGGATCTCGGGCCTGGACGGCGGTGTTCATCGCCCGGTGCTGGTCCAGAAGCTGGTCCCGCGTCATCCGGTTCTTGAACATGACCTGCCGATTGTAGAACACACCCTGCCGCAACAGGTCGAACATCGACCGCAGCATGTGCAGCATGATCACGTTGTGGCTGGCCTCGATGATCGCCATGTGAAACTCGGCGTCCAGCTGTGCCTCATCCGTCGGGTCGCGCTTCTGGTGCGCGGCCTCCATCTTGCGGAAGATCGTGTCGATCACGCGAAGGTCGGTTTCCGATCCCAGCCGCGCGGCGCGTTCGGCGGCCATGCCTTCCATGTCGCGGCGAAAGGCGATGTAGTCGAAGACCGCTTCCTCATGGGTCGAGAACAGGTCGATCAATGCCGGGGAAAACGCCGACCCCAGCACTTCGGCGACAAACACCCCCGACCCCGCGCGCGAGGCCAGCAGCCCCCGGTCGGCCAGGTCCGAGATCGCGTCGCGCAAGGACGGGCGCGAGACGCCCAGCTTTTCCGCCATGTCGCGCTCGGACGGCAGGCGTTCCCCGGGCCGCAGGATGCCGCGCAGGATCAATTGCTCGATCTGCCGGACGACAGACTGGGACAGTTTTTCAGGGGTGACGCGCAGGAAGGGCATGATCCATCCGGTTGATTGGTCGGAAATTATGACCAAAGCCGGAATTGCACAAATGAAAAAGGGCACAAATGGAAAAGGGGCCGGTGTGGAACCGGCCCCCTTTGACGATGCCGTCCGGCTCAGTTCGGGCGGATGATGATCTCGACCCGGCGGTTCTGCGCCCGGCCTTCCGGCGTCAGGTTCGACGCGACCGGCTGATCTTCGCCCCGGCCATAGGCCGCAAGCCGCCCGCTGGGCACGCCGCTTTCGCGCAGCACGCC